>NZ_JBSGJR010000367.1:0-7159 GCF_053605645.1 Micromonospora sp. NPDC003776 | reverse complement strand
GGTGCCGGCCCGACCGTCGGCTACTGGGCGGCCGCCGTCGCGGCGGTCCGCGATCTCCCCGCCGACGCCCGGGTACTGCTGATCTGCCACGTCAACCCCGACGGGGACGCGCTGGGCAGCATGCTCGGGTTCGGGCTGGGGCTGCGCCGGTTCGGCGTACGGCACCTCCAGGCGACCTTCCCCGGGCCGCCCGGCGTGCCGGAGCCGTTCCGCTGGCTGCCCGGGCTGGAGCTGCTGGTGCCGCAGGACGAGGCGTACCCGGACCCGGATCTGGTGGTCTGCTTCGACGCGGCGAGCGAGTCCCGGCTGGGTGACCTGGTCGACCGGCTGGACAAGGCCGGGACGGCGCTGGTGCTGGACCATCACGCCTCCAACACCGGATTCGGCGGCATCCACCTGGTCGACCCGCACGCGGCGGCCACCTCCGTGGTCGCCGAAGGGCTGCTGGACCGGCTCGGGGTGCCGCTGGACGCCGAGATCGCCACCTGCCTCTACGTGGCGCTGAGCACCGACACCGGCTCGTTCCGCTTCGCGGCCACCACCCCGGCGGTGCACGAGATGGCGGCCCGGCTGCTGGCCACCGGCATCGACCCGGGGGACATCTCCCGGCGGATCTTCGACACCCGCCCGTTCGGCGCGGTCCGGCTCTTCGGCGAGGTGCTGGTCCGCGCCCGGCTGGAGCCGGCGGCCGCCGCCGGGCGCGGGCTGGTCTGGACGTACGCCACCCGGGCGGACCTGGCCCGGCACGACCAGCCGGCGTACGTCCTGGAGGCGCTGATCGACTCGGTCCGCTGCACGGCGGAGGCCGACGTGAGCTGCGTGGTGAAGCAGGTGGCCGACGCCGATTGGGCCGTCTCGCTACGCAGCAAGGGCGCGGTGGACGTCAGCGCGGTGGCGGTGGCGCTCGGCGGTGGTGGCCACCGGTTCGCGGCCGGGTTCACCGGGCGGGGCAGCGTTGACGAGGTCGTGGACCGGATCCGCGCCGAGCTGGACGGGGCCCTGCTGACCGGCTGAGATCAGGGATCACTCCGGGTGTGCGGGTCTTTCCGCGCTCCGGGACGCTGAGGACAATCGGGAGATGGAGCACCCCCGAGAGCTCACCGTCGAGGCGCCCCGAGCCTGGGACCGCCCGGTCGTCTCCGTGCCGGTGCTGATCTTCCTCTCCCTGGTGGGCGGCCAGCTGCCGTCCTTCTCCGCACCGGCCAATGTCTACACCCTCGGCACCGGTGGCGCGCTGATCTGGATCGGCCTCGGTAACCGGGTGCCCCGCCGGCCCGCGCCCGGCCGGCTGCCCCGGGGCGCGGTCTGGTGGCTGCTGCCGGTCACCGTGTTCGGGGTGTTCGAGGGGGTGACCTTCGTGCTCTCGGCGGGCGACGAATTCCCCACCTTCTCCCTGTTGGCCGACCCGCTGCTGGAGGACCACCTGGTCCGCTCGGCGGCCTGGTTCGGCTGGCTGGCCGCGTTCTGGGGACTGGTCCGCCGATGATGCGGGCCGTGGCGATCGGCGGGTTCCTGACCGCGCTGCTGCTCTTCGCGGCCGTCGAGTGGGCGGCCCGGCGGGAGGGGTCGCGGATCCCGTCCCTCGCCGACGTCTGCGCCTTCGTCATGCGCTACGAGGTCGGTCCGGTGCCGGTGGGCCGGATCGGTCTGTTCGGTTTCTGGTGGTGGCTGGGCTGGCACTTCCTGGCCCGTTGACCGCCCGTGCCCCGTGTCCGCATCGCGGGAACAGTGGGCAGCATGTGGAAAATGAACGTTAACTTGGGTGCGGTACCGGCGCTCTCCGGCGCTGGTCACGGGCGGTGGCGCCACACCCGGTGCCGCCTCCCTCCAGGGTCAGACCGACCCGGGCTCACGCTGCCTGGCGAGCCGCTCCGGTGATCCCGGACCGCTGCCGCGGCGTCCTCCACACGCCCGTGAGGGCCACCGTGGCGGTGGTCCGCACCCTGGAAGGGAACTCCGATGGCGACCAAGCACAAGCCGCAGACCGAGACCACCACCGACGAGGCGCGCGAGCAGATGCGCCGCGCGCTGCAGACGTCGATGGACACCCGCCAGTGACGACGGGCTTCAGGTCGCCGCGCGGCACCGGACGCGCCGAGCTGAAGTCGTCGCAGCAGACCGCCCGGCGGTGACGCCGGCTGGCACGACGTCACCGCCGCACCGGTCACCGACCTTCCCGTACGACGCCCCCGGCGCTACCGTCGCCCGGTGCGGCGCATCCTGATCGTCGGCAGCTCGGGAGCCGGCAAGAGCACGCTCGCTCGTGAGCTAGCCCGGCGGCTCGACCTGCCCCTGGTCCACCTCGACCGGCACTACTGGCGCCCGGGCTGGCTCGCCCCCGGTGCGGCCGACTTCCGCGCCGAGGTGGCCGCGCTCGCCGCCCGCCCGGCCTGGGTCATGGACGGCAACTATGGCAGCACCCTCGATCTCCGCCTGCCCCGTGCGGACCTGCTGGTGCTCTGCGACCCGTCCCGGCTGCGCTGCCTGGTCCGGGTGCTCCGCCGCCGCTGGACCCGCCGCGCCACGCCCCGGGCGGACCTCCCGGAGGGCTGCCCCGAGCAGCTCGACCTCCAGTTCCTCCGGTACGTCTGGACCTATCCCCGCCGGGCCCGCCCGCGGGTCCTGGCCGCGGCCGCCACGATCGCGCCCGACCTCCCGGTGCTCCGGCTCCGCACCCCCGCCGACACCCGCCGCTTCCTCGCCACCCTCCCCACCGCTCCGCGCTGACCGCCTCCGCGCGCGCTCGATCCGGGATGTAGTGGCCTTCCGCCGAGCCCGAGCCCCCTACTTCCCGGATCGAGCACGATCTTGACCCGGCCGCCCGGTCAGGCGGGCCGGGCGGCCGGCGGTCGGAACGGCAGGCGGGCCGGACAGGGCCAGGTGGGCGGGTGGGTCAGTGGCGGACGGTGCCCTGGGCCACCCGGCGGCTGGTGCGGCCGCCGCCGGGGCCGCGCAGCAGGGCGGCCACGCCGACCGACACCGGGACCGCGAGGAGCGGGCCGAGCAGGTACGCCCACCAGGCCCGGGGTTGGCCGTAGACCAGGGCCGGGCCGAGCGAGCGGACGATGTTCATCGAGGCCCCGGTCAGCGGTGAGGCCCAGAGCCCGGCGAGCGCCAGGTAGCCGCCGACCGCCACGGCGGCGAGGGGTCCGACGTTCTGCGCGCCCGAGGCGGTGCCGAGCACGGTGCTGATCAGCCCGACGGTGAGGACCAGTTCCCAGATCAGCGCGAGCGGGGCGCCGATGCCCGGCCCCGGCAGGGTCAGACCGGCCGTGCCGTGCCCGCCGAGCAGCCCGGCCAGCAGGCCGGCCGCGGCCACCGCCCCGGTGAACTGGGCGATCAGGTAGCCCGGCACCCGCCGCCAGGGGAAGTCCCGGCGCAGCGCGAAGGCCAGGGTGATCGACGGGTTCAGGTGGGCGCCGGAGACCGCCCCCATGAACAGGATGATCGAGGCGACCATCAGCCCGGGGGCGACCACGGCGGCGGTCCGGCTCACCTCCTCGGCGCCGATCCGCTGGTTCACCGCTCCAGGGCCGACCGAGACCAGCACCAGGAAGAACGTGCCGAGCAGTTCGGCGAAGACCCGGCGCCACCAGGCCGGGCTGGCGCCGCCGAGGATCGGGTCGCCGCCGGCCGTCATGGCCTCACCGTACGACGCCGTGCGGGCGGGCCGTCCCGGTACGGTCAGGTAAGTGATGCTAAGGCTTGCGTCCCTTACCTGACGCGTGCCAGGATCGGCGACGATGAGCCAGACCGCCACCCCCGCTCCCGCCGCCGCGGCCGCCGCGCCCCGCCGGATCGCCGCGCTCGCTCTGCCCGCCCTGGTGGTGCTCGCGGCCGAACCGCTCTACGTGCTGGTCGACACCGCGGTGGTCGGTCACCTGGGCCGCGTCCCGCTCGCCGCGCTCGCCGTCGGCGGCACGGTGATGACGCTGACCGCCTGGCTCGGCACCGTCGTGGCGTACGGCACCACGGGGCGGTCGGCCCGCCGGTTCGGCTTGGGGGACCGGGCCGCCGCGGTGGCCGAGGGCGTGCAGGCGTCCTGGCTCGCGGCGACGGTCGGCGTGCTCGTGGCGGTCGCCATCGGGATCGGTGGCGGGTGGCTGGCGCGTACCCTCGTCGGCGGCCCGGGCGCGGTGGCCGACGCGGCCGCCACGTGGCTGCGGATCGCGGCGCTCGGCGCGCCCGGCCTGCTGCTCGCCGCCGCCGGCAACGGCTGGCTGCGCGGCATCCAGGACACCCGGCGCCCGCTGCTGTTCGTGCTCGCGCCCAACCTGCTCTCCGCGCTGCTCTGCCCGCTGCTGGTCTATCCGGCCGGGCTGGGGCTGGCCGGTTCGGCGGTGGCGAACGCCGTCGCGCAGACCCTCTCCGGCGCCCTCTTCGCGGCGGCGCTGGTGCGCGAACGGGTCTCCCTGCGCCCCCGCCCCCGGATGATCCGCCACCAGCTCGTGCTCAGCCGGGACCTCCTCGTCCGGGGCGTCGCCTTCCAGGCGAGCTTCCTCTCCGCCACCGCGGTCGCGGCGCGGTTCGGCGCCGCCGCGGTGGGCGCCCACCAGATCGCCGTACAGCTGTGGTTCTTCACCGCCCTGGTGCTGGACGCGCTCGCGATCGCCGCGCAGGCGCTGATCGGCGCCGCGCTCGGCGCGGGCGACGCGGCCGGCGCCCGGTTCCTCGCCCGCCGGATCGCCCTGCTGGGCGGCCTCTGCGGCGTGGCCTTCGCGGTGCTGATCGCCGCCGGCGCCGGCGTGGTGCCGTCCTGGTTCAGCGCCGACCCGCAGGTACGCGAGCAGGCGATGGTGGCCTGGCCCTGGTTCGTCGCGCTCCAGCCGATCGGCGGCGTGGTGTTCGCCCTCGACGGCGTGCTGATCGGTGCGGGGGACGTCCGCTACCTGCGCAATCTCACCATCGTGGCGGCGCTGGGCGGCTTCCTGCCGGCCATCTGGCTGGCGTACGGGCTCGACCTCGGCCTCGGCGGGATCTGGGCCGGGCTGACCCTGTTCGTGGTGCTGCGGCTGGTCGCGCTGCTGCTGCGGCTGCGCTCCGGTGGCTGGGCGGTGGTCGGCGCGGTCCGCTGACCACCGCGGCTCCGGTCAGCACTCGTCGCCGTCGCCCGCCTTCCAGCCGGAGTCGTAGACGTCGGCGGTCGGCACCGGCCCGGGCCGACCGATGATCCGCTCGGCCGGGTCGGGCTGCTCCAGCGCGAGGTAGCCCTGCTGCATCGCGGCACACGGCGCGCCGGCGATGGTCGCGTCGGCGTCGTGGATCCAGAGCCCCTGCGACGACTTCTGGACGTCGTCCGGGTGCGGGAACCGCCAGACCACCTCGTCGCGCACGGTCACCAGCTCCGCCCCCGGCGGGTACTGCTGCGCCCGGAACAGGTCAAAGGAGTAGACCCAGATGAACCGGGTGGTGACGGTCAGCATCCGGACACCGTCCTGCGTGCTGGTGCCGTACTCGATGGTGCCCTGGGCCCGGATCCCGTCCTCCCGCACCCACTGCGGGTCGGCGTCGCGGCGGACCCGGGTGGCGTAGCCGAGGCTCCGGCCCTCGGCGAGGTCCCCCCGCACGGCGGCGCGGTCGTCGGGGGCGAGCAGGGCGAGGAAGGGCTGCGGGTCGTCGCCGAGCCGGTCCGGCCGCAGCCGGCCCTGGATCAGCGCGGCCCGGACCGCGGCGAGCGCCTGGCGGACCTGCTTCTCGGTGAACGGCCCGGCTGCCCGGGCGGCCGGCAGGACGACGGCGGCCTCGCCCTCGGCGAACCGCTCCGCCGGGGTGCCGATGAACACGCCCAGGGTGTCGCCGTTCGCGTCCACCGGACGGGGTGCCGCCCGGGTCGGGACGGGGCCGCCGATCACCACCTCACCGCGGTGAACCTTGTCCACGAAGCGCCAGCCGGCGGTGCCGAGGAAGGCCAGCAGGCCCACCACCGCCAGCCCGGCCACCAGGCCGAGCAGCTTCCCGCTGTGCCGAGCCCAGCCGACGCGGAGCCGCTCGGCCCGGGTCAGCTCGTGCTCCCGCACCGGCTCGCGCATCCAGTCGGGGATCTTCACCGGCTCGTCGTCGGCGGCGAAGAGTTGGTCGAGGCGGCGGGGCTGTTCGTCGGTCATGTCGGTTCCCGGTCCGGCGGGCGAGGGGCGGGTGATCTTCGCACGCCGGGGGATCGTCCCGCCGCCCCGTTTCCGGTCCGACTCAGCAGCTGTCCGGCAGGTTCAGCGTCGCGTCCGGGTCGAACACCGCGTCCGGGTCCGGGCCGTCGGCACCGCCGTGGCGGGGCACGCCCAGGGCGAGCAGACCCTTGGCGAACGCCGCGCAGTCGATGTTGGCGGCGTAGGAGTCCGCCTTCTCGATCCACAGCCCGTCGGAGCCGCGGGTGACGTCGTCGGGGTGCGGCACGCTCCAGACCACCGTGTCGTGCACCACGACCAGCCCGTCACCCGGCGTCGCGCTGTCGTTCGGGAAGGCGTACGCCCAGACGACGTTGGTGGTCACCGCCAGGATGCGGATGCCGTCGGGGTCCCTGGTGGCCCGGTAGGTGATCCGCCCCTTCACCCGGGGCTGGTCGGCGGTGAGCCGGGCGCCGGGCGCCAGCCGGGTGGCGTACGCGGCGAAGGTGTCGGAGGCGAAGTCCTCGCGCAGGCCGGCCCGGGCGTCCCGGGCGAACTGCCGGATGAACGGTTCGAGATCCTTGCCCGTCATGAACCGCCGGTCAAGCCGGGCGGTGACCAGCGCCTTCCGCACCTTCGCCAGCGCGGCGGCCACCTGCCGCTCGGTGAACGGGCCGGTCCGCTCCGCCGCCGGCACGGTGATCCCGGCCGGCCCCTCGGCGAACGCCGCCGCCGGGGTGCCGTCGAAGGGTCCGGTAGCCGTGGTCGGCGCCGTGGCCGTCGGGGTGCCGCCGACCGGTCCGGTCGCCGTGGTGGGCGCCGCGGCCGTCGGGCCGGCCGGCCAGCTCATCGTCGGGTACCCCACCGGCCGCCCGCCGGCGTGCGGCATCGACACCAGCACGGCACCGCCGACCACCCCGACGAAGGCGAGCAGCAGGAGTACGGTCACGCCGGTCAGCAGCGACCCGGAGTGCGGGCCGGGCCCGCTCCTCGGCCGGTCACCCGGGCCCGCCCCCGCTCCTCGCCGGTACCTGCACGCTGTCGACGGGCGTGACCGC
>NZ_JBSGJR010000366.1:0-7186 GCF_053605645.1 Micromonospora sp. NPDC003776 | reverse complement strand
GGCGACCCGGCCGCCGAGCGGGTCCGGGCCGCCGGCCGCCCGCAGCCGGGCCGCGGCGACCGCCTCCAGCAGCGCGGCGACCCGCGGGGCGGGCCAGACCGCCCGGCGGTGATCCGCGCGGGCGGCGGCCCCCCGGGCGGCGTCGATCCGGTCGGCCAGGTCGCCGGCGGTCCGGCCCCACAGGTCGGCGAGGGGGACCCGCTGATCCCGCAGCTCGTGGGCGGGCACCCCGAACACGGCGGGCCCGACGCCGGGCGGCAGCCGCAGCCCGACCCAGCGCTCCCCCGGCACGCTCAGCGACAGGTGGGCGGTGCGGTCCGGCCCGGCGACCAGCAGCCCGGCCCGGCTGGACCAGAGCAGATCCAGGCACCCGTCCGGCAGCACGCGGGCCGGCCCCGTACCGGCGCTGACGCTCTCCCACAGCACCGCGCCCGCGATGCCGCCCGCCGCCCGTTCCCGGTACATCCCTCCACCCTGCCACGGCGACCACCACGACGCCGTAGCCGAGATCCTGGGCAGTTGCCGTTCCTGGGGAACGGCAACTGTCCAAGATCCGGGGCGGTCACGGAAGGCGGTGGTGCATGGCGAGGCGGAGGAGGACGAAACGGAGGGCGGTGGCCGCCAGGTTGGCGGCGACCAGGACGGTCAGTTCCAGGGCCCGCGGCGGGGTCGCCGCGGCGGCGTGCAGCACCGCCAGTGACCCACTGGTCAGGGCGAGGCCGAGGGCGAACGCGAGCAGCCCCTGGAGATGGTGCCGGCCGACGTGCCGGCGCCCGGTGACACCGAAGGTGAGCCGACGGTTGGCGGCCGTGTTGGCCACCGCGGTGACCAGCAGCGCCAGCAGGTTCGCCGCCTGCGCCCCGAACGGGCCCCGGGCCAGCACGAACAGCACCAGGTACGCGAGCGTGCTGGCCACCCCGACCGCCGCGAACCGGACGAGCTGCCGGGGCAGCCCCACCGGCACCTGGGCGGGTGGCGGGGTCAGGGGCGCCCGGCCGAGCTGTTGGCGCAGCTCCGCCAGGGGCAGCGCCCCGGTCAGCAGGCCTCGGCCCAGCCGCCCGATGCCGCGCAGGTCAGCCAGTGCCGTGGCGACGATGTCCACCCGGCTGTCCGGGTCGTCCACCCAGTCCACCGGCACCTCGTGGATCCGCAGCCCGGCCCGCTGGGCGAGGACCAGCAGCTCGGTGTCGAAGAACCAGCCGGTGTCCTGGACCAGCGGCAGCAGTCCGGCCGCCACGTCGGCGCGGACCGCCTTGAAGCCGCACTGCGCGTCGGAGAACCGCGCCGCGAGGGTGCCGCGCAGCAGCAGGTTGTAGCCCCGGGAGATCACCTCCCGCTTGGCGCCCCGGACCACCCGGCTGGTCCGCGCCAGCCGGGTGCCGATGGCCAGGTCGGAGTGGCCGGAGATGAGCGGCGCGACCAGCGGCAACAGCGCGGCCAGGTCGGTGGAGAGGTCCACGTCCATGTACGCCAGCACCGGCGCCGGTGAGGCGGACCAGGCCGCCCGCAGGGCCCGCCCCCGCCCCTTGGCGTCCAGGTGCAGCACGCCCAGCTCGGGCAGCTGCGCGGCGAGCGCCTCGGCCACCGCGAGGGTGCCGTCCACGCTGGCGTTGTCCGCCACCGTGATCCGGAACGGGTACGGGAAGTGCTCGGTCAGGTGCGCGTGCAACCGCCGTACGCACGGCGCCAGGTCGGTCTCCTCGTTGTGCACCGGGACCACCACGTCCAGCACCACTGTGGGCGTCGCCGGCCGGGCCCGTACCGCCGCCCGAGGTTCGCTCGTCCTGGTCATGTCAGCCCTGCTCTCCGCTGCTCAGGTCGTACACGGTGACGCCGTCCACGGTCTTCGCGGTGAAGTGCTCGGCGACCCAGCCGGCGATCTCCTGGGAGGCGTTGCTGCCGCCGTTGGCCCGGAACCCGCCGCCGCCGATGAAGTAGTGGATCCTTCCGGCGGCGGCGTACCGCTGGAACTGGGCGAGCGTCGGGGACGGGTCGCTGCCGTTGAACCCGCCGATCGGCATCACCGGCTCCCGGGTGGCGAGCTGGTAGCCGGAGGCGTTGTTCGACCCGATGGTCGCGGCCACCCAGGTGTAGTCGTCGGCGTCCGCCGTCAGCAGCGCGGTCATCTCCGCGCTCGGTTCGCGGGCGTCGAGCAGCCCGCCCATGCCGCCGCCGCGCGCCGACCGGCCGCCGCCGCTCGGGAACTGGCCGCCGCCGGGGAGGCCGGGGAACTGCCCGTTCTGGCCGGTGCCGCCGTTCTGGCCGGTGCCGTTGCGGCCGGGAAAGCCGGGGAACTGGCGGCTGCCACCGTCGTGGCGGCCCGGAAAGCCGCCACCGGGGAACCCGCCGCGCCCGCCGGGGCCGAAGGCGCCCTGGACGAACGGCCCCGCGCTGGGAATCGAGCCGGTGTGGGCGGTCGCGGCCGTCTCCAGCGAGTAGGCGACCGGGCCGACGAGGGCGGCCGCCGCGCCGAGCGCGAGCACCACCGGGGCGACCCGACGGGGCAGCCAGTCGGCGAGCAGCAGCAGCGCGGCGGCGGCCAGGCCGACCGCCAGCACGGGGGTCCGCAGCCAGGGATGCCAGTCGGCGCTGCGGCCGAGCAGGCGCCACGACCACCAGGCGGTGACCGCCAGGGTGACCGCGAGGGTCGCGGTGGCGGCGAGGGCGCGCCGCCGGTTCCCGGCCGGACCGCCGGCCGGAGGGATCAGGGACGCGGCCGGCGGGACCGGACCGGACACGGCGGCCGGGGCGTAGCCGGCGACGGTGGGCACGGGCCGCGGGGCGGAGCGGGCGCGCCACAGCAGGGTCGCCCCGATGCCGACCAGGGCGCCGATCGCCGGGGCCAGGGCCACCGTGTAGTACGGGTGGAAGATGCCGGACATGAAGCTGAAGATCAGCCCGGTGACCAGCAGCCAGCCGCCCCAGAGCAGCAGCCCGGCCCGGGTCCGGTCGGTGCGCGCCGCGCGGCCGGCCAGCACGAGCCCGGCCACCAGCAGGATCAACGCGGCCGGCAGCAGCCAGGAGACCTGCCCGCCGACCTCGGTGTCGAACATCCGCAGCAGGCCGTTCTGGCCGGCGAACGGGCCGCCGCCACCGCCGCCCATCCGGCCCGCGCCGCCGACGCTGCCCTCCTCGTCGCCGGTGATCCGGCCCAGGCCGTTGTAGCCGAGGGTCAGCTCGAGGATGCTGTTGTGCTGCGACCCGCCGATGTACGGGCGGGCGCTGGCCGGAACGAGCTCCACGAACGCCACCCACCAGCCGGCGGCGACGACCACGGCCAGCCCGGAGAGCAGCAGCTGCCGGACGCGCCGCCAGAAGCCGGTCGGCGCGGCCAGCAGGTAGACCCCGGCGAAGACCGGGATCACCAGGAACGCCTGGAGCATCTTGGTGAGGAAGCCGAGGCCGACCAGGGCGCCGGTCAGCACGATCCACCGGGTGCTGGCCGTCTCCACCGCGCGCACGGTCGCGTACGCGGCCGTGATCAGCAGGAAGACCAGCAGGGCGTCGGGGTTGTTGAACCGGAACATCAGGGTGGCGACCGGGGTGACCGCGAGCACCGCGCCGGCGACCAGCCCGGCGGCCGGGCCGTACCAGCGGCGGATGGCCGCGTACAGGACGCCGACCGAGGCGACCCCGAGCAGCGCCTGCGGGACCAGGATCGACCAGCTGTTCAGCCCGAACACCCGCACGGAGAGCGCCATCAGCCAGAGCGAGGCCGGGGTCTTGTCGACGGTGATCGAGTTGGCCGCGTCGGAGGAGCCGTAGAAGAACGCCTTCCAGCTCTCCGAGCCGGCCTGCACGGCCGCCGAGTAGAACGCGTTGCCCCAGCCCGAGGCGCCCAGGCCCCACAGGTACAGCAGCGCGGTGGCCAGCAGCAGGCCGGCCAGGGCCGGTCTCGCCCAGCGCGGGTCCCGGCGTGGCGGGTCGGCGGGCGGGCTGGCCACGTCGGCGCGAACCGGTTCCGGGGCGGGCGCGGGGGCCGGGTCGGTCGCGGGCGACCCGGCCGTGGGCGCGGTCAGCAGGCTCTCTGTTCTCTCCATGCCGGCCAGCCTCGGGTAGCCCGCTGGCGCACCCCCGTGAACGACCTATGCGTCGGCTGTGGATCCCGGCAGCCGGACCGTGAACACGGTCCGCCCGGGGCGGCTGGCCACGTCGACCCGGCCGTGGTGCGCCTCCACCACCGCGGCCACGATGGACAGGCCCAGGCCGGTGCTGCCGTGGGCCCGGGAGCGTGAGCTGTCGCCCCGGGCGAAGCGTTCGAAGACCTCGGGCTGCAGCTCGGCGGGGATGCCCGGGCCGTCGTCGGCCACGCTCAGCTCCACCCCGTCGGGGGCCGCGGCGAGCCGGGTGGTGACGGTGGTGCCGGGCGGGGTGTGCACCCGGGCGTTGGCCAGCAGGTTCGCCACCACCTGGTGCAGCCGGTGGGCGTCGCCGGTGACGGCGACCGGCTCGTCGGGCAGGTCGAGCTGCCAACGGTGGTCGGGCCCGGCCACGTGGGCGTCGCTGACCGCGTTGACGACCAGCGCGGTGAGGTCGACCGGCTCGGCCGCGAGGGGCCGGCCGGAGTCGAGCCGGGCCAGGAGCAGCAGGTCGTCGACGAGGCTGGTCATCCGGGTGCTCTCCGACTCGACCCGGCGCAGCGCGTGCGCCACGTCCGGCGGCACCTCGTCCCGGCCGCGCCGGGCCACCTCCGCGTAGCCCCGGATCGCCGCCAGGGGCGTACGCAGCTCGTGGCTGGCGTCGGCGACGAACTGGCGTACCCGGGTCTCGCTGGCCTGCCGGGCGGCGAGCGCGGCCGCGACGTGCCCCAGCATCCGGTTGAGCGCGCCGCCCACCTGTCCCACCTCGGTACGCGGGTCGGTGTCGGCCTCGGGCACCCGGACGGACAGGGCCACCTCGCCCCGGTCGAGCGGCAGTTCGGTGACCCGGGCGGCGGTGGCCACGACGCGGTTGAGCGGCCGCAGCGTGGCCCGGACGATCACCAGGCCGAGACTGCCGGCGATGATCAGCCCGGCGGTGATCACGCCGGCCTGCGCGACCATCATCCACATCACCGTCTCCTCCACGGAGGAGAGCGGGATGGCGAAGATCAGCACGTCCCCGTCCTGAACCTGGCGCGCCGCGGCGCGGTAGTCGCCATGGTCCCCCAGCTCGACGGTGCGGGGCCGGCCGTCGGTGGGCTGGTGGGTCAACGCGGTCACCTCGCCCGGCAGCACCCGCTCGACGTCCCCGGTCTCGGTCCGGATCGTGCTGGACGCGACCTGCCCGTCCACGAGCTTGACCGCCACCGAGTTCGGCGGGAAGCCGGGCGGCGGGGCCAGCTGGTGCTGCTCACCGCCTGGAACGGGCACCTGCGAGGGGCGCTCGCGGAAGAGTTCCTCGACCTCGCGTCCCCGGCGGTCACCACCGGTGAGCTGGTTGTCGACCTGGCTGATCAGGAAGTGCCGCAGGGCGACCGTGGTCAGCCCGCCGATGCCGACGCTGACCAGGGCGAGGAGCGCCACCACGGAGAGCACCAGGCGACGGCGCAGCGACCAGCCGGCGAGCCGGCGACGCCACCGCCCGCCCGGGTCACTCCGCGGGCTTGAGGACATAGCCCGCCCCGCGCAGGGTGTGGATCATCGGCTCGCGGCCCGCGTCGATCTTCTTGCGCAGGTACGAGATGTACAGCTCGACGACGTTGGCCTGGCCACCGAAGTCGTAGTTCCAGACCCGGTCGAGGATCTGCGCCTTGCTCAGCACCCGGCGCGGGTTGCGCATCAGGTAGCGCAGCAGCTCGAACTCGGTGGCGGTGAGGGTGATCAGGTCGCCGCCCCGACGTACCTCGTGGCTGTCCTCGTCGAGGCTGAGGTCGCCGACGGTGAGCACGGCGTCCTCGCGGGTGGCGACCGCGAACCCGGACCGGCGCAGCAGGGCGCGCAGGCGGGCGATCACCTCCTCGAGGCTGAACGGCTTGGTGACGTAGTCGTCCCCGCCGACGGTGAGCCCGGCGATCCGCTCCTCCACGGCGTCGCGCGCGGTCAGGAAGAGCACCGGCACGGTCGGGCTGTCCTCGCGCAGCCGGCGCAGCACCTGGAAGCCGTCGAGGTCGGGCAGCATCACGTCGAGCACGACGACGTCCGGCTTGAACTGCCGGGCGGTGCTGATCGCGGCCATCCCGTTGCCGGCGGTGGTGACCTGCCAGCCCTCGTAGCGCAGCGCCATCGAGAGCAGGTCGGTGAGCGTCGGCTCGTCGTCCACCACCAGCACCCGCACCGGCTCACCGTCCGGCCGGCGCAGTTCGATCCGGCCCTGCGCGGCCCGCCCATCCATGACCATGCCCCCATCGTGGAGGGCCCCGCTGTGCCGGCCCTGTCCCGATCCTGTGTACCAGCTGTGCGGGCCGGCCGGGCGGTTCCGCGCCACCCTGCGCCACCCCGCTTCGCGTTGGGCCGGGCCGCCGGGCCGCACAGCCGGGCCACAGGTGGGGCCCACGTCACCTCCAGCCGGGCGGGGCACGCTGCCGGCATGGGCGTGGACGGAACCTTCGAGGTCCGCTGGTGGTGGCGGGACCGGCCGGTACGGGTGGCGGTGTCCGACCGTACCGCGCTGCCGGCGGCCCGGCGGACGGTGGCGCGCCGGCTGGCCGGGCTGCGAGCCGTGGATCTGGAGCTGGCCCGGGCACACCGGGCCGCCGGCCGGCCGGTGCCGGTCGGCCCACTCCTGCGCGAGCTGGTGTCGGTGGCCCTCCGAGCGGCCGAGGCGAGTGGCGGGGCGGTGGACCCGGCGGTCGGCGCGGCGCGGCTGCGCCGGTCGGCGGGGCCGGTGCCGAGCTGCGGCTCCGGCTGGGGGCGGGTGGAGCGTTCCGCGGACTGGCGGGGGGTGTCGCTGCGCGGCGACCGGCTGGCGGTGCCGCCGCCGTGCTGGCTGGACCTGGGCGCGACGGCCACGGCGTACCTGGTGCAGCGCTGCGCGGAGCAGGTGGCGGCCCGGCACGGGACCGGGGTGCTGGTGGCGGTGGGGTCCCGGCTCGCGGTGGCCGGCCCGGCGCCGGCCGGCGGTTGGCGGGTGTCGCCCGGCCCGCCGACCCGGGCCGGCGGCGCGCTGGTCACCGCCGACGTGCTGCGCCCCGACGGCGGCGGGGTACGCGACCCGCGTACCGGCGGGGCACCCGCCTCCCCGTGGGCGGGGGTGTCGGTCGCCGCCC
>NZ_JBSGJR010000365.1:0-7197 GCF_053605645.1 Micromonospora sp. NPDC003776 | reverse complement strand
GTCCGTTCCGTGGACCGCGACGCGCCCAAATGGGTAGGTCGCGGTCCACTTTTTTGGTTACCGGGTGTGTTTGCCAAGCCGATCGCGCCGACCGCGGCGCAGGGCCGGGCGCTGGTCGCGGAGGCCGCCGCCGCCGGGGTGCCGCTGACGGTGTTCCAGAACCGCCGCTGGGACGGCGACTTCCTGACCGTCCGCCGCCTCGTCGCCGCGGGAGAGCTTGGCCGGGTGGCCCGGTTCGAGTCGCGGTTCGAGCGGTGGCGGCCGGCGATCAAGCCGGGCTGGCGGGAGAGCAGCGCGCCCGGCGAGGCCGGCGGCGCCCTGTTCGACCTGGGTGCGCACCTGATCGACCAGGCGGTCCAGCTGTTCGGCCCGGTGACCCGGCTGTACGCCGAGGTGGACCGGCGGCGGCCGGACGCCGCGGTGGACGACGACGCGTTCGTGGCGTTGACCCACGCCGGCGGCGTCCGGTCCCACCTGTGGACGAGCGCGGTGGCGGCGCAGCTCGGGCCGCGGATGCGGGTGCTCGGCGACCGGGCCGCGTACACCACGTACGGGTTGGATCCGCAGGAGGCGGCGCTGCGCGCGGGCGGCCGACCGGGCGAGCCGGGCTGGGGCGAGGTCACGCCCGACCGGTACGGCCGGCTGGGCGCCGACGGTCAGCTGCGCCCGGTGCCCACCGAGGCGGGCCGCTACCCGGACTTCTACGCGCAGCTGGCGGCGGCGCTGCGGGACGGGGCGCCGCTGCCGGTGGACCCGGCCGAGGCGGTGGCCGTGGTGGAGCTGATCGAGCTGGCCCACCGGTCGGCCGCCGAGGGGGTGACGCTGCCGGTACCACCGCGCTGAGGCAGGTGCGGCATCCGGCCGCTCAGCCGACGGCCGCCGGACTGCTCCGATCGGTGGGGGCGGGCTCGGCGTACGCGGCCGCGACGGTGGCCCGGTCGAAGACCCGCCAGGTCGCGGCGATGACGAGCACGGCGACGACGAAGCCCACCCAGTACGGCGCGGTGAGGCCGAACCGGTCGGCGACCACCCCGCCCAGCAGCGCGCCGACGCAGTTGCCGCCGGCGGCGAGGAACAGGTTGGTGCTGCCCACCCGGCCCAGCAGCGCGGGTGGGGTGAGCCGCTGCCGCAGCGAGTTCGCCACCATGTTCCACAGCGAGGAGTGCACCCCGAAGGCGAACAGGGCCACCCCGACCACGGCGGCGCTGCGCGAGGCGGCCAGCGCCAGGTGCAGGCCGGCCTCGATGAGCAGGCCGACCCGGACGGTCCAGGTGGCGGTGATCGTGGCGACCAGCCGGTCGCCGACGGCCGCGCCGAGCAGCCCACCGACCGCCATGCAGGTGAACAGCGCGCCGTAGCCGACCGAGCCGAGGCCCAGCCGGTCGGTGGCGAGCAGCACCAGCACCGCGATGGCGGCGGTGAGGGTGACGTTCAGCAGGCCGATCAGCAGCGTCATGGTGCGCAGCAGCCGCTGGGAGAGCAGCCAGCGGAACCCCTCGGCGACCTCCGCGCGGACCGAGCGACGGGCACCCGGCACCGCCCCGCCCCGGTACGTCCCGGCGAGCAGGCCGACCAGCACGGCGCTGAGCGCGTACGTGCCGGCGTTGACGGCGAACGGGATGGCGGCCGCGACCAGGAACAGGAACCCGCCGAGCGGGCCGGCGACCAGGTTCTGCATGACCTGCGTGCCGCCGCCGAGCCAGCCGTTGGCCCGCTCGAGGCGGGATCGGGGCACCACCGCCGGCACGACCGCCTGGGCGGCGGCGCGGAACACCACCTCACCGGCGTTGATCACGAAGAGCACCGCGTACAGCAGGGCGATGCCGGCCCGGCCGGTCACCATCGCGGCGGCCAGCACCGCCAGCACCAGCACCCGGGCCCAGTCGATGAGCACCATCAGCCGCCGCCGGTCGACCCGGTCCACCAGGACCCCGCCGGGCAGCGCGAAGAGCAGCCACGGCAGCCAGGCCACCGCCGAGCCCGCCGACACCAGCAGCGGATCATCGGTGCGCGACGCCACGTACAGCGGCGCCGCCACGGTGGCCAGGCCGCTGCCCAGCGCCGACATGGTGCTGGCCGTCCAGAGTCGGGCGAAGCGCCCGTCGAGCCGTTCCCCCGTCACGGCGAGGGAACCTACCAGGATTCCCGATCCGCTCCGACCGGGTTATCGGCCGGCCACCTCAGCACGACCGGTGCGCCGGGGTCGGCCAGGTCGAGCAGGATGTCGGCGCGCTCCGCCGGCCGGGCCTCCGCCCGGTACAACTCCTGCCCGGGCAGGTAGCGCGCCTGGTAGCGCCGCCGCACCACGTCGGCGGAGCCGAAGAGTGACAGGTCACGGGTCAGCGCGCGGCGCAGGGTCTCCGCCGGCTCGACGTGCAGGTGGATCGCCACGTCCCAGTGGTCGCACAGTTCCGGGCGGAGCAGGAACACGCCGTCGACCAGAAGCACGGCGTCGGCCGGCGCCCGGCGGACGGCGGCGTCCACGGGCGCGTCGGCCCGGAAGTCGTACCCAGCCGGCAGGTAGCGCCGGTCGCCGCCGGGGCCGAGCGGGCGCAGGACCCGGTCGCGAAGGGTGTCGTGGTCGAAAGCGTCCCGGTAGTAGCCCTCCGGCGAGAGCGGGCCGCGCCGCAGGCGGGCCTCGGCGGGCCGGTGGAAGTCGTCGACGCTGACCCGGATCACTGCCCGCCTGCCGGCCAGCACCTGGGCCAGGTCGTCGGCGAGGCGGGTCTTGCCGGCGGCGTCGGGGCCGTCGATCGCCACCCGCAGCGGGTGCAGCGGGCGACGCCGGGTCAGGTGGTCGGCGAGGCGGACCAGGACATCGGCACGGCTCGCCGGTTCGGGGGTGCGCATGCGGCCGAGGGTAGGACAGCGTCAGGGGCGGTCGTCGGTCCGCCAGCCGGGGGCCAGGCGGGCCGCGAGCCGATCCCACAGTGCACACCATGGTGCCCAGGGTGTTGCCGGGCCAACAGGACAACCCGGTCGCCCTGCCGGATGAGGAACCGGCGCGCGCCCGCCGCCACCACCTGCAGGCCAGGGTGCCGGGGCGCGGCGACGTCGAGGGCGAGACCGTCCCAGCCGCCGCCCCCTCCGGCCGGCAGCGGCGCGCGGGCCGCCGCGCCGCTCATTCGTCGGCCGGCGGGGACAGTCGGCGGATCTCGGCGAGGACGTGGTCGACGTGCGGCCTGACCTGGGCGGTCAGCTCGTCGCTCCACCGCTCCTCGGCCTCGCCGAGGTAGATGGCGCGGGCGTGGGCGAGCACCGGCCGGTGCTCCGGCGGCAGGAGCGCCAGGGCCCGGTCGGCGGCGACGTCCTTCGGCAGGATGTCGCCGGTGTCCAGGGTGGCCCAGATCCGGGCGAAGGTGAGCAGCACGTTGCGGGTGTCGTCGTCGAGGTCGGCGAGCAGGCCCGGGATCCCGGCGACGATCGCCCGGGCCAGGTCGGCGGCGGGAACCGGATCGAGCAGTTCGGCCGGCGGCGGCCCCACCAGCGGGGTGTTCCCCCGTAGCACCATGGTGATCAGCGGGGCGAGGTCCGGGGTCGGCTCGGGTCGCGGTGCCCCGCCGCCGGCGTACTCGTCGCGCAGCCACTCGCCGTACAGGAACTCGCCGTGCGGCGGGTAGCGCCACGGGCGGACGTCGGCATGGGTGACAACGGTCAGCTCGACCGGGCGGGCCGGCCCGCGGAACGCCCGGCGGCCGGAGATCTCGAACAGCCCCTCGACCAGCGCGCGGCGCTGCGCTGCGGTAGTGCGCCGGCCGGAGACCACGAACACGTCGACGTCACTGGCCGGGCGCAGCCCACCGAGCACCCCCGACCCGTGCAGGTAGGCGCCGAGCACGTCCGCGCCGAGCACGCCGTCGACCACGAGCAGGATGTCCTTCAGCTGTGCCCGGGTGACCGGGTCGAGGGTGGGCCGGTCGAGATTCATCGGGCCAGGATGGCCGGTACGCGCCGACCCCGCAGCCCAATTTCCGCCGGCCGGATGCCATGATCACCCATGCCTGTCACGAACCGTTTCTAGAAACTGAGCGTGGGTGGCGCAGGCTCAGCCGCGTGTCCCGAACGGTGTTGGGCACGCTGGTTCCCCGCGTTCGCTCCGCATCCAGCGCCATCGGATCGTGTCCGTGGTCCGGGTATGTGGGGGCGGGTTCCCTCACGTCCTCGGGTAGCTGGTCCGGCCTGGGCGGTCCGGTGCCCGCGGCGATCGCTCTGGTCGTCGGGGGGCGGTGTCGTCCGTCGCCGGATCGGGTGTCCGAGGGCGCGTCGTCCAATCGCGACGCTGGCGGCGTCGTGACGGGTGGTTTTGCGGTTGGTGCTTGTCAGCGGGCGCCGCCAATGTTGGGCGCCCCATTTTGAGGTGTAGGCGGGGTCGACCGCGACGATGGTGATTCCCAGCTCGGCCGCCATGGCAACGAGCCGGGACCGCAGCTTGGCCACTGGCATACCGGAGATAACGTTGCGGAACCGCTTGCGGCGGCCGTGCTTCTCCCGCGTCTTCTGCGCTACGAAATCGAGGTCTTCGATCGCGATGCTCAACCCGTACCTCTTGGCCCAGTGCAGAAGCCGGATCAGGGCATGGCGCACCTGCGCATCGCGGTGGTCGGTGTTGCCGGACAGGTCGTAGCAGAAGCGGCGGGGCTCACCCACTGGGTTGCCGTGCTCGTCCAGCCGCCAGGCGGCGAGATGGTCGGCGTTGGTGTCCACGCCGATGATCCCGTTCACCCTGGCGGTCGCCACCGGCGTGGTTCGGGTCGGAGGGATCGTCCAGGAGGCGGTCAGGTACCAGCGGCGCCGGTCGACGTCTTCGTGGATGCGGTATGCCACTGCCCGGTTGGCGGTGACGCGGTCGCGCCAGGCATCGCCACGGTGCGGGAAAGACACCGTCGCGGCGAGTACGTACCGGCCGTGTTTCGCGTTGGCCAGGTGCGCCAGCGGGGCCGGGAGTCTGATCGACACCTCGCCTTCGCAGGTGACGCGGATTGTCTCGTTCCCGTTTCGCTTCCCCGACTCGCCGTCGGCTTGAATGAACCGCCGCTGCGCTTCCCATCGCTGCCGCCACTGGGCCTCGGTGAGCCCGGCGGCGTCGAGGTGGTGGCGGGTGCGCAGCAGTCGCTTCCCGCCCCGCACGACACGGACCCGGCCCGCGGCGCGGTCCTCGCGCTCACGCTCGAGTCGGTCCTGGAGCACATGCAGGCGCCGGGTCTTGACGAACCACTCCTGCGCGGTGCGGTAACCACCCGGAGCCTGTTTGCTGCCCTTCCCGCCGAGCGGCAGCGACAGCCGGCGCGTGATCGTCCTGATGCCTGCTTCTAGGCCCTGAATGTGGGCGAGCTGGGCGCGGCGCGACAACGCCCACTGGTCATGCGTGGCCTTCGTGATCGAACCGGCCCAGCGGGAGGACGACTCCCGGGTCAGGGCCCGTTTCCGCTCGGCCCAGCCGTCGGTGTCGTGATCGAGGCCGGTCGCGCAACGAGCCTTGAGATCCTTCCCGGCAAGCGTGCCGAGTCGGTCACCGACCAGCCGCAGAACCTTCTCATCCTCGCCAGTGAGCCCTTTGAGCCGGTCGCGGATCGCGACACCCGACGGGCCGAGAGCGACGAACGGTGGATCAATCGGGCGCACTTCAACCACGCTTGGCGGCCTCCAACGCCCGCTGCGCCCGCCCGCGAGCCGAGCGGCGGCCGTACAGGCGAGCACAGAACGAGGTCAACACCTCAACCATGTCCCGCACCAGATCCTCGGCAACCTCCCCGTCATCGCGGACGACCAACCGGCGGCCATGCGCGGACAACGCGGCCTCAACCAGCTCCACATTCATCCACCCAAGGCGGTCCTTGTGCTCCACCACCACCGTCGTCACGTCCGGATCGGCGAGAAGGCGACAGGCCTTACTGCGGCTGCCGTTCATCCCTGAGCCGATCTCCGCCTCAATACGCACAATGCGGTGACCGGCCTTCACCGCCCATGCCGAGAGTCGGGCGACTTGACGCTCCAGGTCAAACTTCTGATCCTGCGAGGACACACGGGCATACAAGCCCAACCCACCGACAATTTCCGAAGCCGGCCAGCAGAGGCTGAACGGCCCCAGCTCCAACCGCTAGTCCCCGTCCGGGCCCGCGTCGACGTCCACCAGGCCAGCCACCGCCGGGGCGCCCGCTGATCGAGGTGTAGGGGTTCCACACGGCCAGGTGCCCCCAGCACCCACGACCGCCCGTCGCTCACCCCCGTCAGGGAAGACGGTGACCTGCACCGCCGACGACCCGGCGGACCCCATGAGCCGGTACGGCCAGTACGGGACCAGCCGGGCGCCGTGCCCGGCCAGCCTGCCGAACACGTGACCCACGCCGACCTCGCCGAAGAAGACGGCTCCGGGTACGCCTCAACTGCGGGGCCGGAACTGGTGCCGGACCACGTACGCGGTGGTCTCCAGGCCGATCCGCGCGCCCTGCACGTCGGCGGTCCGGGTGTGGATGCCACCCCACACCCGGGCGTTGATCACCTCGGTGAGCGCCGCGGAGAAGCCGCTGAAGGAGCGTCGGGTGCCGGAGTCGGCGCTGTAGGCGCTGAACGGGATGTCGTCGCGGCCGAAGAAGTACGCCAGCGCCGACATGGTGGCCCCGGTGTTGCAGGTGTGGCCGGAGGTGTAGTCGGGGTGGGGCGGCGTGACCAGCAGCGGCGTCCACGCCGGGTCGGCGACCGTGGCGGGATTGCCGTCGGTGTCGCCGAGCCGGATCGCGGTGATCGGCCGCCACCGGTTCCACGCCTCCTTCTCGTTGAAGCAGGCGATGACCGCGTCGGCCTCGGCGAGGTCCACCAGGGCGAACATCCGGGCGGCGCGCAGCGCGTCGAGCCGCTGGGTCGTCACGAGCTGACGCTTGATCTCCCACTCGCCGAGCCGGCGGTCGTGCCACCAGATCGCCGCCTCGGTCTGGTCGGCGGTGCGGACGGTGCTGGTGGCCGAGCCGACCGCCTTGATCTCGTCGTAGTCCCGGGCGTACTGGGCGCTGGTGAGCGCCGGCGGGCCGGCGGTGCGGAAGATCGCGGCGTCGGGCAGCACGAACGGCCGCATGTGGCCGACCCAGCCGCCGTCGTTGGCGTAGGCCGGCGGGG
Source organism: Micromonospora sp. NPDC003776 (assembly GCF_053605645.1). Taxonomy (NCBI): domain Bacteria; kingdom Bacillati; phylum Actinomycetota; class Actinomycetes; order Micromonosporales; family Micromonosporaceae; genus Micromonospora; species Micromonospora sp. NPDC003776. The sequence goes on along the minus strand of NZ_JBSGJR010000365.1, from coordinate 87 downwards.
TGGGGCGCCACTGGCCCGGTTCGGTGCCCACCGGGAAGGTCTGCGGTCCGAACGCGCCGTCGTCGCGGCGGGCGGCGACCATCGCGG
>NZ_JBSGJR010000364.1:0-7244 GCF_053605645.1 Micromonospora sp. NPDC003776 | reverse complement strand
GGCGGGCGGGGTGCCCACCGGCCCGGGGCCGGACCGGTACCGTTGCCCGCCGTGGGGAGCGCGGACCGCCTGGAGATCGTCGTCGACCCGGCCCGGCCGACCGGCCGTACGCTGCTCGCCGCCGGCGTCGAACAGTCGTACGTCGACGTGGCCGACCCGGGGCACCTGCACTTCGAGTACGTGCGGCGAATGGCCGCCGTGGTCGACCTGGCCGCCCCGCCCGGGCGGCCGCTGACCGCCCTGCACCTGGGCGGCGGCGCGCTCACCCTGCCCCGCTGGCTGGCGGCCACCCGCCCCGGTTCCGCGCAACGGGTGGTCGAGCGGGACCCCGCCGTGGTCGACCTGGTCGCTCGGGAGCTGCCCCCGGTGCCGGCCACGGTCCAGGTGACGATCGGCGACGCCCGGGAGATGGTGACGGACGCGCCGGCCGAGGCGTACGACCTCGTGCTCGCCGACGTCTACCGGGCCGCCCGGATGCCCCGGCACGTGACCAGCGTCGAGTTCGCCGCCGAGGTGGCCCGGGTGCTCCGGCCGGACGGCATCTACCTGGTCAACGTCACCGATCTGCCGCCGCTGGTCTTCTCCCGTACCCAGGTGGCCACGCTGCGCGCCGTCTTCGCCGACGTGTGCCTGGTCGCCGACCGGCGGATGCTGCGCGGGCGGCGCTACGGCAACCTCGTGCTCGCCGCCGCCCGCCGGCCCGACCGGCTGCCGGTACGCCGGCTGGTGGCCCGCGCGGCCGGCGACCCGGTGCCCGGCGGGGTGCTGCACGGCGCGGGCCTGACCGCGTTCGTCGCCGGCACCCGCCCGGCGACCGACGCCGGCCTCGCCGAGCGCTGAACGGCGGTGTTTCCTTCCCTTCTGCGCGGGTAGCCGCGCCGGATGAAGGACGCCGACGACCGGTCCACCGCGCGGCGGACGCTGATCGTCATCGGTCTGGTGCTGGCCACCGTGGTGCTGCTCGCGCTGATCCGGGCGACCAGCCGGGTGCTGGTCTGGGTGCTGATCGCGGCGTTCTTCGCGGTGGCCCTGAAGCCCCTGGTGGACCTGGTGGAACGGCGGTTCATGCGGCGTCGGGCGCTGGCCACCCTGCTGGTCTTCGCGGTCACCTTCGTGCTGGTCGCCGCACTGGGCGCGGCGATCGTGCTGCCCCTGGCGCGCGAGGTCAGCCGGTTCGTCGAGCAGGCGCCGGAACTGCTGCGCGAGGTGCAGGCCGGCCACGGCCGCCTCGGCGAGCTGGTGCACCGGTTCCACCTGCAGCGGTACGCGAACGCGGAGCAGCTCGGGCACTACGCCGGGCGGTTCAGCCAACCCGCCCTCGGGGTGCTCCGCAGCGTGCTGGAGACGATCGCCGGGACGGTCACGGTGGTGGTGCTTGCGTACCTGATGGTGCTGGAGGCCCCGAAGATCATCGCCGGCACGCTGGCCCTGTTCGACGACGGCGCGGCCGAGCGGCTGCGGCGCATCGGCCGGGGCAGCTCCCGGGCGATTACCGGCTACCTCAGCGGCAACCTCCTGATCAGCCTGCTCCTCGGCGGGCTGACCTTCCTGCTGCTCGTGCTCACCGGCGTGCCGTACGCGGCGGTGATCGCCCTGCTGGTCGCCATCGTGGACCTGATCCCGCTGGTCGGAGCCACCCTGGGCGCGATCATCGCGGCCGGTGCGGGCTTCGTGCACTCCCCCACCACCGGCATCATCGTGCTGGTGGCCTTCGTGATCTACCAGCAGGTCGAGAACCACCTGCTGTCCCCGGTCATCATGGCCCGTGCGGTCCGGTTGAATCCGCTGACCGTGCTGGTCAGCGGGTTGCTCGCCGCCGACCTGGCGGGGCTGCTGGGGGCGCTGCTGGCCATCCCGGCCGCCAGCATCGGGCAGATCCTGCTGCGCGAGTTCGCCCCCGGGGGCCGGCGCGCCGTACCGGTGCCGACGACCGCGGACGGCTCGACCGGCGACCAGCAGCAGCGGGCCGGCGGTCGGCGCCCCGCGGACGACCGACCGCCGGCCGGCGGCTGAGCGGGCTCAGCGGCGGCGCACCACCTCGGGCGACTCGCTCTCCAGCGGCACCGCGTGCGCCGGCACCAGGCCGAGCTGCACGGCCGGCCGCGACAGCGTCGCGTCGAGCACCCAGTCCGCGCCCACCCGGGCCCGGTTCCCCGGCATGGCCAGCAGGTGGTAGCCCCGGGTGACCGCCTTCGCCGGCAGGCCCGACAGCGACACCTTCAGCGGGTTCGCCGCCGCGTCCTTGCCGCCCAGGTCCACCACCCAGCCCAGGTCGTGGTGCTTGTACGGCTTCCGGACGCCGTCACCGTACGAGGCGGCGATGTTGTGCGCGGCCAGCTTGCCCTGCCGCTGGGCGTGCTGGGCGGTCATCGTGCAGATCTGCCCGGGGCGGGTCAGGTCCGGCACGGCCGCCGCGTCGCCGCAGGCGAACACCTCGGGGTGGCCGGGCACGTTCAGGTACTCGTCGACCACCAGCCGGCCCCGCTCGGTACGCAGCCCCAGCTCCGCCACGAAGGGGTCGGGGCGCACCCCGACGCACCAGATCAGGCTGCACGTCGGGACGTACTCGCCGTCGGTGAGCATCACCCCGTCCGGGGTGGCCTCGGAGACGGAGGTGCCCATCCGTACGTCCACGCCGCGCCGGCGCAGCACCCGGTCGGCGGTGGTCGACATCCGCTGGTCCAGCTCGGGCAGGACGCGGGGCGCCACGTCGAGTAGCATCCAGCGCGGCCGGATCCTGAGGTGCGGCCGCTGGGCGACCAGCCGGTCGGTGTAGAGCTGGCCGTGCGCGGCGACCTCGGTGCCGGTGTAGCCGGCGCCCACCACCACGAACGTGGTGCGGGCCCGCTGCTCGGCGGGGTCGTCGGTCAGCTCGGCCAACTCGATCTGGCGGACCACGTGGTCGTGCAGGTAGAGCGCCTCGGGCAGGCCACGGAAGCCGTGGGCGTACTCGGTGACGCCCGGGATCGGCAGGAGCTTGTTGACACTGCCGACGGAGAGCACCAGCCGGTCGTACGCCAGCTGACCCGAGTCGCCCTCCATGGAGCGGTAGCCGACCCAGCGGTTCTGCAGGTCGACCCGGTCGGCCTCGCCGACCACCACCCGGACGCCGTCCAGCGTCCCGGCGAGCGGCACCGCGATCCGGGTCGGCTCGACCACCCCCGCCGCGACCTCGGGCAGCAGGGGCAGGTAGAGGAAGTAGTCGGTCGTGTTCAGCAGGACGATCTCGGCCCGCTTGCCGGCCATCCGGCTCAACGTCTTCGCCGCGTGGTATCCGGCGAACCCGGCCCCCACGATCACCACACGAGGTTTCGTCATGCCCGCTGCCGTTCCCGTCGACGACCTCGACAAACGTGCCCCGCTCGGCCGGGCGCGAGCGACCTCATCCACGTGAGGCTATATGGACAAATCTCACGGACAGGAGCGAGGATGCCCGAATGGGTACCCACAAGACCGCCGGCACTCCGCCCACCAGGCCGACCCGGCGCACCTTCCTGACCGCCTCCGCCGCGGCCACCGCCGCCACCATCGCCGCACCCCTGGCCGCCACCCCGGCCGCCGCCGAGGAGGCGGTCAGCCCGCCCGGCCCCGGCCATGCGGTCCGGCCGCAGCCGCCCGACCCCGAGCTGTACGCGCTGCTGCGCGAGATCGACCGGGACCGGATCGAGGCCACCGTGCGCCGGCTGGCCGCGTTCGGCACCCGGCACACGCTGTCCCGCCAGGACGACCCGGTCCGGGGCATCGGCGCCGCCCGGGACTGGATCCACGCCCAGCTTTCCGGGTACGCCGCCGCCTCCGGCGGCCGGATGAGCGTGGCCCTCCAGTCGTACGTCCAGCAGCCCGCGTCGCGGATCCCCACCGCCACCACCATCACCAACGTGGTGGCGACCCTGCGCGGCGACTCCGCGCCGAACCGGGTGTACGTCATCACCGGCCACTACGACTCCCGCTGCACCGACGTGATGGACGCGGTCAGCGACGCCCCGGGCGCCGACGACGACGCCTCCGGGGTGGCGGTGGTCATGGAGCTGGCCCGGGTGCTCGCCACCCGGCGTACCGAGGCGACGATCGTGCTGGCCGCGGTGGCCGGCGAGGAGCAGGGGCTGTACGGCTCGGCGTACCTGGCGCAGCAGCTGAAGGTGGCCGGCGTGGACGTGCAGGGCATGTTCAGCAACGACATCGTCGGCAGCAGCACCGCCGACGACGGCACCCGCGACCCGCGCAGCGTGCGGCTCTTCGCCGAGGGCGTACCCACGGCGGAGACCCCCGCCGAGGCGAGCGTCCGGCAGTCCGTCGGCGGGGAGAACGACTCGCCGTCCCGGCAGCTCGCCCGGTTCGTCAGCGACGTGGCGGAGAACGGGGCGACCGGCATGCGGGTGCGGGTGATCTACCGGCGGGACCGTTACCTGCGCGGCAGCGACCACATCTCGTTCCTGCGTGAGGGCTGGCCGGCCGGACGGTTCACCGAGCCGAACGAGGACTTCGCCCACCAGCACCAGGACGTCCGGGTGGTCGACGGCGTGCAGTACGGCGACCTGCCCGAGTTCTGCGACTTCGACTACATCACCCGGGTGGCCCGGGTCAACGGGGCGACGCTCTGGTCCCTCGCCCAGGCCCCGGGCACCCCGAAGGGCGTCACCATCGTCACCACCAACCTGACCAACGACACCACCCTGCGCTGGCAGCGCGGGACCGAGCCGGACCTCGCCGGCTACGAGGTGGTGTGGCGGGAGACCACCGCGGCCGAGTGGCAGAAGGTGCTTTCGGTCGGCGACGTCACCGAGGTGACCATCGACCTGTCCAAGGACAACGTGTTCTTCGGCGTGCGGGCGGTGGACCGGGACGGGCACCGCAGCCCGGTGGCCTTCCCGAAGCCGGGAAGCTGACGGCCCGGTCGTCCGGACCGGGTGAGGCCGGCTCACCCGGTCCCGACGGACCGTGGGGGGACCGCGAGAGCGAGGGAGGAAACGACATGGCGGTCCGCACCACGCTACGACCCGCGCCCGACGACGTGTTCCCGCTGCACCCCGCGTACGGCTACCGGATGCGCCGGCAGCGGCATCCCGTCGGCGTACGCGGTGGCCCCCGGCCGGCCCCCGGCGGTCCCTGGTTGGACGACAGCGCGCGGCACCAGGTGCGGGCCCGCTACGAGTTGCGGGACCGGCAGCTGGCCCGGGCCCTGGTGGCGGCCGTCAGCCAGCCCGGCGACTCGGCGGAGAACCTGGTCGGCCAGTTGGAGCAGCGGATCGACGCGCTCGTGCACCGCGCCGGCTTCGCCCGCTCCATCGACCAGGCCCGTGACCTGGTCACGCACAACACGTTCACCGTCGACGGCGGCAAGGTCAACCGCGCCTCCTACCTGGTCCGCCCCGGGCAGACCATCCAGGTGCGGCCGGACCGGCAGTGCCGCGCCCCGGTGGCGGTCGCGATGGCCGGCCACGCGGAGGGCGACACCCCGCCCTACCTGGAGGTGCGGTCGGACCGGGGCACCGCGACCCTGACCCGGGAGCCGCAGCGGCAGGAGATACCGGCGCTGCGGGACATCCCGCTCGCCGTCCAGTCGATCGAAGGGAGCCCGCTGTGAGCATGCTGCCGTCCGACCGTCGCGTGTCCAACTACCACCAGCAGCGCGGCAGCCCGCGGCTCACCCCGCGGCAGCGCCGGCGCGTCGAGCAGAAGGAGGCGAAGGCGCAACGGTTGACCGGCCAGCGTCCGCCGGCCCGGGGGCCGGGACGCTGAGTCGAGGGACAGGGGCGGCGGCCGCCGGCACGGTGACCGCCGCTCACTCCTGCCCGGGCTGCGACGCGGTGATCGCCCACCGCTCGTGGTCCCGCCAGGCGCCGTCGATGAACAGGTAGTCCGGGGAGAAGCCCTCCAGCCGGAACCCGAGCCGCTTCGCCAGCCGCTTGGACGGCTCGTTGCCAGGCTGGATGTTCGCCTCCAGCCGGTGCAGGCCCAGCGCGCTGAAGGCGTGCTCGATCACCAGCCGGACGCCGGCCGAGGCGTGCCAGGTGCCGGCGTACGGGAGGAAGGCGGCGTAACCGAGGTAACCGCCGCGCAGCGCCCCCAGCACGATGCCGCTGATGTTGGCGTACCCGGCGATCCCGCCGGTGGGCCGGTCGCAGAAGAGGAAGCCGCTGTCCGTCGACCGCCTGATCTTGCGCAGGTAGGCCGCGTACCGCTCCGGGTCGTCCGGGGCGGTCAGCCACGGGTGGTGCAGCTCGCGGCTGCGCCGGGCGGCCGCGATGAACTCCGCCTCGTCGGCGGGTCGAGGGCGTCGGATACCGACCCGGTCGTCGGCGCGCAGGTATCTCACGGTGGGTAACTCTCGACCACCCGACGCCCCGGTGTCCACCGAGAAGATCGACCTTGCTCTACCCTGGGGCGGAACGACGGGAGGTCGATCATGAGGACTGCTCTGCTCGGCACGGTGCTGGTCTCCGCCTCGCCGCTCGGGGCCACGGTGTCCTGACCCGCGCGACCGGCGGCCCGTCCGCCGGCCCGCTCGACACCACCCCTCGCCGCGAAGCGGACAGGTGACCCGCCCCCGCGCGGGTCGTCGCGTCCTGGCGTGCGTACGCCACCACATCGCTTCCGAGGGAGTTCCTCGTGTTTCCGGACAACCCGTCCGGGCACCCCGTCGTGCCCGGATCGCGTACCCCTGCCCGGTGGTCGGCATGACCACCACCGTCCCCACCGGCCGGCTCGGCCCCGACTTCCACCGGCTCTGGACCGCCAGCGCGATCTCCAACCTCGGCGACGGGGTCACCATGGTCGCCGGCCCGCTGCTGGTCGCCTCGCTCACCCCCGATCCGGCGGCGGTGGCCGCCGCCACCCTCGCCCCGCAGCTGCCCTGGCTGCTGTTCGCCCTGGTCAGTGGGGCGATCGTGGACCGCGTCGACCGTCGCCGGCTGGTCGTCGCGGTCAACCTCAGCCGGGGGCTGGTGCTGGCCGCGCTCGCCGTGGCCGTGCTCGCCGGGGTGGCCACCGTGCCGCTGATCTGCCTGGCGTTCTTCCTCACCGGCGTCGGGGAGACGCTGGCCGACACGGCGTCCGGAGCGCTGCTGCCCGCCGTCGTGCCGGCCGAGCTGCTGGAGCAGGCCAACAGCCGGCTGTACGCGACCTTCGTGGTCGGCAACCAGTTCGCGGCGAAGCCGCTCGGGGCGTACCTCTTCGTGCTGGCGGCGGCGCTGCCGTTCGGCGTCGACGCGGCCACCTTCGGGCTGGCCGCGCTGCTGGTGGCC
>NZ_JBSGJR010000363.1:0-7268 GCF_053605645.1 Micromonospora sp. NPDC003776 | reverse complement strand
GCCGGAACCGCGGCCGACCGGCCCATGGCAGGGGGCCTGCACGGCCACGCTGCTGCCCGTGCCGGGCGATCCACGGGGCGCGGTCACCGGCGGTGACCCGGACGGCCGGTGGCTGGTGGGCCGTCGGGCCCCGCAGGGGCAGGGTCGCCTGGATTTCGGCCTGCTGATCTGGGAGGGCGACCGGGTCCGGGAGGTCGAGCTGCCGGGCTCGGCACAGGAGTTGACGGATGTGAACCGGGCCGGCCTGGCGGTGGGTTCGTCACTGAGCGCCGGCAACGAGTGGCTGGCGTGGGCGGTGCGCGACGGCGAGGTCAGCCGCCTGCCCGGGGGCACGTCCGAGGGGGCGACGGCAGTCAACGACGCCGGCCGGATCGTCGGCTACCGCAGCCTGGGGCACCCCTGGGAGCCGGGTTTCAAGCAACTGCCGGTGGTCTGGGACTCGTACCGGAGCCGGCCGGTCGACCTGCCCCTGCCCGGCCCGCAGTGGGAGGGCATGGCCATCGGCATCGACGAAGACGGCACCATCCTGGCCGCGATGTCCGACGGGCACCCGGACAAGCCCACGCGCGCGGTGGTGTGGCGTCCGGGCGCCGCCCGGCCGGAGGTGCTGCCGCTGCCGAAGGTGCCCGGCGGGAAGGCCGACCGGTTCATACCCCAGTCGTTGGCCGGTGGCTGGGTGACCGGCGCCGCCGAACGCGACACCAAGGTGGTTCCCCGGAACGGCATCCCCAGGTACCCGGTGCGGATCAACCTGCGGACCGGGCAGGTGGAGGTACTGAAGGGCGCCCTGTACGGCGGGACCGGCAACGCTCGGGGCTGGCTGGCCGGTTCGGTCTCCGGTGACGTCCCCGGCCTGTTCACCGACACGAAGGCGGTGAAGCTGCCCGTGCCGGACGGCTGGCGTGGCGGACGGCGGGGCGGGGTGACCAGTCTCAGTGACGACGGCCGGGTGCTCGGCGGGAGGCTCGAGCGGGACGACCAGGACGTCCGGCCGGTGCGCTGGACGTGTCGCTGACCGGTCGCTGACCGGTCCGGGGACGGTCCCGCACCGCCCCCGGACCGGAGTCCTCAGCGCAGCCGGCGGATGTCGCCGTACGCCCGGTAGAAGCCGCCCCGGCCGGACTGCCGGACCTCGGTGACCAGGTAGCGCGCCCCCGGCTCGCGGATGCCCTTGGGGAACTGCACCGACCAGTCGCGGTGGTAGCCGTCGGAGAGGACGTGGACGCGCAGCCGGCCGCCCTGCTCGACGCACTGCACCACCACGCCGGACCGGTCGTCGGTGGTCACCTCCACCGAGGTCCAGGCGGCCGGCTCGGGCAGCCGGGCCGGCGCCTTCACGTCGACGACGTCGGGCACGCTGCCCGCCTCGGCGGCCCGGATCGCCGGCTCGCTGGCGTCGATGCAGGCCAGGTGGCCGCTGGTGGTGACCACGTAGAGCCGCTCCTCGTGGTACTGCATCGAGTAGGCCGAGCCGCAGCCGGTGCCGAGCTTCCACAGTCGGTTGCCGGCCTCGTCGAAACAGTAGATCGAGGAGGCGCTGTCGCCGGCGAAGACGTACCGGCCGCCCTCGGCGGTGGCGCAGGAGAAGACCGGGGCGTCGCACCGGTACGTCCGCTCGGCCCGCCCGTCCTTGCGCAGCCGCACCACCTCGCGGGTGCCGGTGCCGGCGAACACGCTGTCCCGCTCCTGCCAGCCGAAGAGCACCGCCCCGGTGCGGGTGTGCCACAGCTCCCGTCCGGTACGCCAGTCGTAGCCGGTGACCCCCTGCGAGTGGCCGTGGTAGAGCGCGTCGGTGTCGCAGCGCACCATCCACGCGGACCGGCCCCGCCCCGGGCGGCGCCAGAGGAACTCGTCCTCGTGGTCGATCGCGGCGATGCCGCCCTCGCGGTCGGAGACGCCGAGCACGCCGTCGTGGATGTCCAGCCAGTAGATGTCGATGTCCGGGGCGATCGCGTACGCCACCCGGGGCACCTTGCCGGAGAGGTCGTAGACGTTGCCGTCGTCGCAGCCCGCGTAGATCCAGTCGTCGTCGGCGACGATGCACTTCACCCCGTCCGGGAGCCGGACCTGGTTCACCACCCGGGCGTCGTGGTCCAGTGTGGTGATCACCCCGTGCTCGTTGCCCACCATGCAGCTCTGCCCGTCGATGAAGATGCCGAACGCGGGCGCGCCCGAGTGGTAGCGCCAGAGGACCGGGGCGGTGCGGGCGGTGGAGCGGGTGCTGACGATCTGCCGGCGGGACACCGCCCGCTTCTGGCGTACCCCGGGCACCGCCGGGGCGTACCCCTTGCGGATCTTCTCGCCGATCTTCTTGGCGGCGGCGGCCCGGGCGCGGGCGTTGTCCGGGTAGTTGGCGGTCTTCACCTGGCCCTGGTCGCCGATCCGCCCGTAGCGCACGGTCATCGCCGTGTCGTCCACCATCACCTCGTAGAACTTGTGTGCTCCACCGTCCACTTCGGACAGTTCGAGGTAGGTCGTCTCCTGTGACATGGGGATGCCTCCGAGGGGAAGTGCCGGACCCGGCAACGCGACAGCGCGCACACGCTAACCCCGCCCCCCGACAAAGATCGGGTGTTAGCAGGGGGCCCCTGCTATACCGGAGGCGTTAAGAAGGTGCCCTTCCTTACCGGCGGCCGGTGCCGGCGAGGGCGTCGACGGCCTTGCGGGCGGCGATCAGCACCGGGTCCCAGACCGGGGCGTACGGCGGGGCGTAGCCGAGGTCCAGCGCGGTCATCTCGTCCACCGTCATGCCGTTCCACAGCGCCACGGCCAGGGTGTCGATCCGCTTGGCCGCCTCCGACCAGCCGACGATCTGCGCCCCGAGCAGCCGGCCGCTGGGCCGCTCGGCGATCAGTTTGACCGTCATCGGCCGGGCGCCCGGGTAGTAGCCGGCCCGGTTGGTCGCCTCGGCCAGCACCGCGACGAACTCGAAGCCCGCCTCGGTGGCGTCCCGTTCGCGCAGGCCGGTCCGTCCCACCTCCAGGTCGCAGACCTTGGTGACGGCGGTGCCGATGACGCCGGGGAAGGTGGCGTACCCGCCGCCGATGTTGATCCCGGCCACCCGGCCCTGCTTGTTGGCGTGGGTGCCGAGTGGCACGTGCACCGGCATGCCGCTGACCCGGTGCAGGGTCTCCACGCAGTCCCCGGCCGCCCAGACGCCGGCCACCCCGGGCACCCGCATCCGGCGGTCGCAGCGGACCCCGCGGGTCGGCCCGAGCGGCAGGCCGGCGGCCGCGGCGAGCGCGGTGTTCGGGCGTACGCCGAGGCCCAGCACCACGACGTCGGCCGGGATCGGCCCCTCGTTGGTGACCACCGCGGCGATCCGGCCGTCCCGTTCCTCGAGTCCGGTCACCCGCAGGCCGGTACGGATGCCGATGCCGACTCCGCGCATGGCCTCGGCGACCAGCTCACCCATGTCCGGATCCACGGTGGACATCGGCTGGTCGGCCTGCTCGACCAGGTTGACGGTGAGCCCGCGGGTGACCAGCGCCTCGGCCATCTCGACCCCGATGTAGCCGCCGCCGACCACCACCGCCTGCCGGGGCCGGGGGTCGCGTTCCAGCCAGTCGAGCAGCGCGCTGCCGTCGTCCAGGGTCTGCATGCCGAAGACCCCGTCGATGTCGCCGCGCGCCCAGTCGGGCTGCACCGGCACCGCGCCGGTCGCGTACACCAGGGTGTCGAAGCCCTCGCGGACCTCGCCGCCGCGCGCCAGGTCCCGGGCGACCACCTCGCGGCGCTCCAGGTCGATGGCGGTGACCTCGTGCCGCAGCCGGACCTCGATGTCGAACTTCTCCCGGAAGGTCGCCGGGTCGCGGGCGATGAGCTGGTCGCGCTCCGGCACCACCCCGCTGATCCAGTACGGGATGCCGCAGGCGGAGTAGGAGGTGAAGTGCCCCCGCTCGAAGGCGACGATCTCCAGGTCGTCCCGGTTTCGGCGGCGCCGGGCCTGGGACGCCGCCGCCATCCCGGCCGCGTCCCCGCCGACGACGATCAGCCGCTCCGCCACGAGGCCTATCCTGTCACGCCCGCACCGGCCGCGGGCGTGGTCAGCCCCGGGTCTGCCGGGCCACGTCGGTCACCACGTCGACCAGCCGGCCGGTACGCGCGAACACGGCCCGCTGCCGCGCCGCGCCGCTGCCGTGCCGGCGCAGGCCGCCCAGCAGGTCGGTGACCTGGTCGAGGTCGCCGTGCCGGGTCAGCTCCGGCCGGACCCGGTCGACCAGCCGGTCCAGCAGCTCCCAGGCCGGGCGCAGCTCGCCGTCGGTCAGGTCGACGCCCTCGCCCTCCAGCCCGTCGTGGGCGGCCCGCCAGTGCGCCGCGACCAGCAGGTGGTGATCGGTGTTGATGGCCGGGCGCCCCTCGGCGATCTCCGTGATCGCGGTCGCCACCAGGGCCCGGACCAGGGCCGCGACCAGCACCGTGTCGTCCACCGACGGGCAGACGTCGCCGATCCGGATCTCCACGGTCGGGTACTTCGCGGAGAGCCGGGCGTACCAGTAGAGCATCCCCTCGTCGAGCATCACGCCGCTGGCGATGAGCTGGCGGATCAGCCGTTCGTAGTGCTCGTGCGAGTCCAGGTACGGGGTGGGCGCCACGGAGGGCCAGCGTTCCCACTCGACCGAGCGCCAGCTCGCGTAGCCGGTGTCCTCGCCCCTGGCGAACGGGGAGTTGGTGGTCACCGCGTGCAGGATCGGCAGCCAGGGACGGACGTGGTTGAGCACCTGCACGCCCACCTCCGGGTCGGGAATGCCGACGTGCACGTGCATGCCGTTGTTGCCCGGCCCGGGCACGAGCAGCCGGAACCGCTCGATCATCCGGTCGAAGCGGGGCTTGTCGACGACCGGCGGCACCGGCCCGTCCACCGGCCCCGTGCCGACGGCCAGCAGCCGTACGCCGGCCCGCTCGGCGGCGTCGGCCAGCTCCGTGCGGAGCACCCCCAGCGAGTGCCGGATCGAGCTCAGCTCCAGCCCGGGCGGGGTGCCGATCTCGATCTGGCTGGTCTGGAACTCCCGTTCCACCTGGCCGCGCAGCTCCGCCGGCACCTGCTCCAGGACCAGGTCGACCGCGGGTACGGCCGTCCCGGTGTGCGGGTCGACCAACAGGAACTCCTCCTCGACGCCGACCGTCAGCAGGTCGGTGCCGCCCGGTGCGGTACTCCGTTCCTGTTCGGCCACTGCCCCGCTCATCGCCATCACCGTCCGTTTCGCACCGTGGGCGCCGTGCCGCGCCTGCGACGCCCTGTTACCCACCGTGTCGAGACCGGAAAACGCCGGGCCGCGGGGTCCACCCGGACGGGGTACGCCGGCTGCCCAGGTTTCTCTCAGCGACCTCACGGGCAGGACGGAGCTTCCGGCGGGTTCACGTGACTACGATGAGCCCCGGTCGACGCCGCGCGCGTCGCCACCGGCAGCGAGGGAGGCCACGGTGACCCCGAGCAGCTCGTCACGGAAGGTGACCGACGCCCGGCCCGCCGGCCGCGACTGGCGACGGCAGGTGCCGCGGGCCTTCGCCACCCTGCTCTGGGTGGTCGCGGTGGTCTGCGCGCTCGCCGCGGTGAGCGGCGCCGCCCGGCTGGAGTTCCAGCCGGTCCGCAAGGCGATCGACGCGCTGCTGGTGCCCGCGCCGGCCAACCTGGCGTACGCGGTCTTCCTCGGCACGCTCGCCTCGGCGGTGCTGCGCCGCAAGCGGCTCGCGTACTGGGTGCTGGTCGCGTACTTCAGCCTCACCCTGCTGGTCGGGCTGCTGGCCGCGGTGCTGCTGCTGACCGTCGGCGGCAACGACCTCACCGACGACGCCGGGGAGCGGCTGTTCACCACGCTGGAGACGGTCGGGGTCTGGGTCGGCATCGGCTTCGCCGCCGGCGCGCTGGCGCTGCTGCTCGCCGCCCGCCGGGAGTTCTACGCCCGGGTCCGCACCGGCAGCACCTTCCGGGCCCTCGGCGTCTTCCTCGGCCTGGCGGTGCTCTCCGTCGGGCTCGGCTACCTGCTGCTGCTCGTCGAGCCGGGCAGCCTGCACACCTGGTCGGACCGGCTCGGGTACGCGGTCGAGAAGGTGTTCGGCGGTGCCATCACGCTGGACCTGACCCGGCGGGGCCACGCGCCCGGCTGGGTCAACCTGGTGCTCGGCGGGCTCGGCGCGATCAGCTTCGTGGCCGGCCTGTTCACCCTGGTCCGCTCGCAGCGGGCGAACGCGGTGCTGCAGCCGGGCGAGGAGGAGCGGATCCGCGAGCTGCTGGCCCGATACGGCGACCGCGACTCGCTGGGCTACTTCGCCACCCGGCGGGACAAGGCGGCGGTCTTCTCGCCGAGCGGCAAGGCGGTGATCACCTACCGGGTGGTCAACGGGGTCAGCCTGGCCAGCGGCGACCCGATCGGCGACCCGGAGGCGTGGGGCCCGGCCATCGAGGCGTGGCTCGGCCAGGCCCGCGAGTACGCCTGGACCCCGGCGGTGCTGGGCGCCAGCGAGGCGGGGGCGCGGGCGTACCGCCGGCACGGCCTGAAGGTGCTCCAGCTCGGCGACGAGGCGATCCTGCTGACCCGCGAGTTCGACCTGGACGGGCGGGACATGCGCCCGGTCCGGCAGGCGGTGCACCGGGTCGAGCGGGCCGGGTACACCGCCCGGGTGCGGCGGCACGCCGAGATCCCGCCGGAGGAGCTGTCCCGGCTGGCCGACCTGGCCACGTCGTGGCGGGACACCGAACACGAGCGGGGCTTCTCGATGGCGCTGGGCCGGCTCGGTGACCCGGCCGACGGCGAGTGCGTGCTGGTCGAGGCGCGGGACGGCGAGGGCCGGGTGCGCGGGCTGCTGTCGTTCAGCCCGTGGGGCGCGCACGGCGTGTCGCTGGACCTCATGCGCCGGGACCGGGCCGCCGAGAACGGGATCACCGAGTTCATGGTGGCCGCGCTCCTCGCGGCGGGTCCCCGGATCGGCGTCGAACGGGTGTCGCTGAACTTCGCGGCGTTCCGCTCGGTGTTCGAGCAGGGCGCCCGGATCGGCGCCGGCCCGGTCATCCGGTTGTGGCGGCACACCCTGCTCTTCTTCTCCCGCTGGTGGCAGTTGGAGTCGCTCTACCTGTCCAACGCCAAGTACCAGCCGCACTGGGCGCCGCGCTACCTCTGCTTCGCCGAGCGCCGGGAACTGGCCCGGGTGGGCATCGCGGCGGCGGCCGCCGAGGGCTTCCTGGCCCTGCCCGGCGGCCGGCCCACCCCGCTGCAGGGGGTGCCGCCGGCCGGTGGCGGCGTCGGCTTCGTACCGCCGGCCGCCGCGAC
>NZ_JBSGJR010000362.1:0-7271 GCF_053605645.1 Micromonospora sp. NPDC003776 | reverse complement strand
CCCCTCGGGAAGTCGACTTCCCGAGGGGCCGGCACCACCTCACCCCCCACCACAAGGGGTCGGTAGCCCAGCCGCCCGTCGGCGCGGGGCACAACGGACGACCAGGTCAATGGCGGGTTACCCGGCTCAACGCCGTTCGAACCACGCAGCCGCGTCCACCGGCAGGACGTGCCCGTCGCCCCGCTCGGTGAGGTCGTCGCTGGCGACGATCGGCCGGCCGTAGCCGCTGACCGTCGTCGCCGCGCCGCTGATGTTGACCACACAGGTCAGCTCGGCGTCGCCGGCGGTGCGGCGGAACGCCAGCACCCCCGGCTCGGTCTCCAGCCAGGTGATGCCGTCGGTGCCGGCCAGCGCCGGGTGCTCGTGCCGGATCCGCAGCGCGGTCCGGTAGAGCTCCAGCGTCGAGCCGGGCTGGCCGGCCTGGGTGGCCACCGAGAGGGCACGCCAGGTCGCCGGGGCCGGCAGCCAGCTCAGCTCGCTGCCCTCCGGGCCGAAGCCGTACGGGGCCAGCTCGCCGCTCCAGGGGATCGGCACCCGGCAGCCGTCGCGGCTCTCCCCGGTACGCAGGAACGCCGGGTCCTGGCGCAGCTCGTCGGGGAGGTCCAGCACCTCCGGCAGGCCCAGCTCCTCGCCCTGGTAGACGTACGCGCAGCCGGGCAGGGAGAGCATCAACAGGGCGGCGGCCCGGGCGCGGCGCAGGCCGACCTCGCCGTCGCCGTACCGGGTGACGTGCCGCTGCCGGTCGTGGTTGGAGAGGACCCAGGTGGTCGGGGCGCCGACGATGGTCGACTCAGCGAGCGCGGTGTCGATCACCTTGCGGAACGAGTCGGCCGACCAGGTGGCGTCGAGGAAGTCGAAGCTGAACGCCTGGTGCAGCTCGTCCGGGCCGATGTAGCGGGCCAGCCGCTGCGGGGTCTCCGCCCAGGCCTCGGCCACCGCCATCCGGCCGCCGGGGTAGCTGTCCAGGATCGGCCGCCAGGAGCGGTAGATGTCGTGCACCTCGTCCTGGTCGAAGTACGGCAGGCTGCCCTTGCCGAGCAGCTCGGACTGGCGCTGGCCGGTGGTCATCGAGTTGAAGCCGACGTCCGGCAGCCCTTCGGCCTTGATCATTCCGTGCGCAACGTCGATCCGGAAGCCGTCCACCCCCCGGTCCAGCCAGAACCGCAGGATGTCGTGGAACTCGGCGCGTACCTCGGGGTGGCGCCAGTTCAGGTCGGGCTGGGCCGGGTCGAACAGGTGCAGGTACCACTGGCCGTCGGCGACCCGGGTCCAGGCGGGGCCACCGAAGATGCTCTCCCAGTCGTTCGGCGGCAGCTCGCCGTCCTCGCCCTTGCCGTCGGCGAACAGGTAGCGGGCGCGCGCGGCCGAGCCCGGGCCGGCGGCCAGCGCGGCCGTGAACCAGGGGTGCGCGCTGGAGGTGTGGTTGGGGACCAGGTCCACGATGATCCGCAGGCCCAGCGCGTGGGCGTCGGTGATCATCGCGTCGAAGTCGGTGAGGTTGCCGAAGAGCGGGTCGACGTCGCGGTAGTCGGCCACGTCGTAGCCCGCGTCGATCTGCGGAGAGGTGTAGAAGGGGGTCAGCCAGAGCGCGTCCACGCCCAGCTCCCGCAGGTACGGCAGGCGCTGCCGGATGCCCTCGAGGTCACCGACGCCGTCGCCGTTCGCATCGGCGAAGCTGCGGACGTACACCTGGTAGACGACCGCGGAGCGCCACCAGTCGTGGTCGGAGGTCGGCGGCGTCGGGTGGGTGGCGGCGGTCATCGGTGATGATCCCCGTTCTCTGGCAAGGGACGGCGGCACCCCGCGGGCGCGTGCCGGGCGCGGGGTGTCTGAGCAGAATGCCGCCCGAGCGCTGCAAGAGTCAAGCATTCCTTGCGCAAGAAATGACGGCGATCACCTTCGGGCTGATCCGCGGCGCCCGAGCGGCGTCCCAGTCACCGGGATGCGGCCGGGCGCGGGTGGGCGCGTCCAGCGTCTTGGCGGCGCTTCGTGGCCCCGAGGATGCCGGAAGCCGCGACGTGCGGCATCCGGAGTGGATCAATGCCCGCGACGGGGGCGGCGGGCGGAGTTGGTCAGGCCGGGACGGCGAGCGAGGACGAAGCCGGGCGCTGGCGCTGCGGGCCGCCGGCGGGGGAACCGGCCTCGCGGGCCACCGCCGTGGAGCCCCGCACCACCAGCTCCGGGCGGAACAGGTACTCGGAGTGCGGCGCGGCGTGTCCGTTGATCTCGTCGACCAGGGCCCGGACGGCGGCCACCGCCATCGCGGCGACGGGCTGCCGCATGGTGGTCAGCGGCGGGTCGGTGAAGGCCATCAGCGGGGAGTCGTCGTACCCGACCACCGAGATGTCAGTGGGGACGGTGAGCCCGCGCTGGCGGGCGGCCCGGATCGCGCCGAGCGCCATCAGGTCGGAGCCGCAGACGATGCCGGTCACGCCGCGTTCGATCAGCCGGCCGGCCGCGGCCTCGCCGCCCTCGACGCCGAAGAGGGAGAGCTCGGCCAGCTCGCCGGCCTCGGCCTCGGTCGCCCCGACCAGGCGGGTCAATGCGGTCCGGAAGCCGGCCACCCGCCGCTGCACCGGCACGAAGCGGTCCGGGCCGGTGATCAGGCCGATCCGGCGGTGACCGAGTGCGACCAGGTGCGCGACGGCCAGCTCGGTGGCCTCGCCGTCGTCGCAGGAGACGAAGGGCGCGGTGATGCCGGGCGCGTACCCGTTGATCATGACGATCGGCAACGGACGGGCGATCAGCGCGCGGTAGCGGTCGTGGTTGGCGGCGGTGTCGGCGTGCAGGCCGGAGACGAAGACGATCCCGGAGACCTGCCGGTCCAGCAGCATCTCGACGTACTCGTCCTCGGTGACCCCGCCGGGGGTCTGGGTGCAGAGCACCGGGGTGAAGCCGCTCTGTGCCAGCGTCGACTCGATGACCTGGGCGAAGGCCGGGAAGATCGGGTTCTCCAGTTCCGGCACGACCAGCCCGACCAGGCCCGCGCTGCGCTTGCGCAGCCGGGCGGGGCGCTCGTAGCCGAGCACATCGAGGGCGGTCAGGACGGCCTGCCGGGTCTCCGGGGCCACTCCGGGGCGGTCGTTGAGCACCCGCGACACCGTGGCCTCGCTGACTTCGGCCTGTTGGGCGATGTCGGACAGTCGAGCGCGCATGGCGGCACTTTAGCTCAACGGCAAAGTCTTGCGTACACTCCTGCAAGCCCTTCCATTCTCTGCAACCTCTTGCTAACGTCCCCGCAACACGCGAGAGCAGCGGCGCAGCACCCCAGCGCCGGTCAGCAAGAATTTTCAGAGGTTTCCACTGGCGGGCCGCCCTTCCCCCGGCGGGCCTGCCATGACGACAGGAGTACCGATGCGCATCCGTACCGCGGGTGTGGTCGCTGTCCTCGGCCTGGCGCTCGCCGCGTCCGGCTGCGGCAACAGTGGCAGCGACAAGCCGGCCGCCAAGGAATCGGCCACCAAGGCGACCGGCGGCAAGCTGGTCATCTGGGCCGACGACAAGCGGACCGCGGCCCTGAAGCCGTTCGCCGAGGCGTTCGGCAAGGAGAACGGCGTGACCGTCGAGGTCCAGGCCGTCTCCAAGGACCTGCAGACCAACTTCGTCACCGCCTCCCAGCAGGGCAGCGGCCCGGACGTCGTGGTCGGCGCCCACGACTGGATCGGCAACCTGGTCCAGAACGGTGCCATCGACCCGGTGCAGCTCGCCGCCGAGCAGAAGAGCGCCTTCAACGAGACCGCGATCAAGGCCGTCACCTTCAACGGCCAGCTCTACGGCGTGCCCTACGCCACCGAGAACGTCGCGCTCATCCGCAACACCGAGCTGGCCCCCGAGGCGCCGAAGACGATCGAGGACCTGGTCGCCGCCGGCAAGAAGCTCAAGGCCGAGAAGAAGGCCAGCGAGATCCTCTGCCTGCAGTCCGGCCAGAACGGCGACGCGTACCACATCTACCCGCTGTACACCTCCGGCGGCGGCTACCTGTTCGGCACCGCGGCCAACGGCGACTACGACCCGAAGGACCTGGGCGTGGGCAAGCCGGAGTCGATCGCGGCCTTCCAGAAGATCGCGAAGCTCGGTGAGAAGGGCGAGGGTGCGCTGAAGCGCTCCATCACCGGCGAGAACTCCATCGCCACCTTCACCAGCAAGAAGTGCGCCTACCTGGTGTCCGGCCCGTGGGCCATCGCCGACGCCAAGAAGGCCAACATCAAGTACGACATCTCCCCGGTCCCCGGCTTCGCCGGTGGCAAGGAGGCCCAGCCGTTCGTGGGCGTCCAGGCGTTCTACGTCGCCGCCAAGGGCAAGAACAAGGCCCTGGCCCAGGAGTTCGTCACCAACTACGTGACCAAGCCCGAGCTGGCCGTCGCGCTGTACAAGGCCGAGCCGCGCCCGCCGGCGCTGACCGCCGCCTTCGACCAGGTCAAGGGCGAGGACCCGGACCTGGCCAAGTTCCAGGAGGCCGGTAAGAACGGCCAGGTGCTCCCGGCGATCCCGGCCATGGCCGCGATCTGGGACCCGTTCGGCAAGGCGGAGGCCGCCATCATCGGTGGCGCCGACCCGGCCAAGACGATCACCGCCGCGGGCAAGACCATCGCGGGTCAGATCAAGTAATGAGCACGTCGCTGTCCGGCCCGGGGTCCGCCACGCGGACCCCGGGCCGGGAGCCCGTTCGCAGCGGGCTCCCGCGCAAGTCCCGTACCGCGCGGAACCACGCGCCGATCACCGCGACCGGCCTCGTCGTCAAGGTGGTCCTGCTCGGCCTGGTGGCCGGGATCGCGATCTGGGCGGCGTTCCCGCTCATCGAGGCCGAACACTGGACCGGCCTGGGCATCCTGGCGGCCACCACCGCCGGCCTGTTCTACCTCTACCTCACCCGGCGGCACATCCCGGCCAAGTACCTGGTGCCCGGCACCCTCTTCCTGATCGCCTTCCAGGTCTTCCCGGTGCTCTACACGGCGAGCACCGCTTTCACAAACTTCGGCGACGGCCACCGCGGCAGCAAGCAGGACGCGATCGTCGCCATCCAGACCTCCTCGGTGAAGCAGGTCCCCGGCTCCACCGAGTACTCGCTCTCCATCGCCACCAAGGGCGACCCGGCGACCGGTCAGCTGGCCTTCCTGCTCAGCGACCCGAAGACCAAGGACGTCTTCGCCGGTGACGCGGGCGGACTGCGCAAGCTCGACGCCGGCCAGGTGACGGTCAGCCCGACCGGCAAGATCACCGCCGCCGACGGCTACACCGTGCTGAACTTCGGCCAGGCCAGCGGGCGCAGCAAGGAGATCACCGACCTGGTGGTGCCGACCTCCGGCGGCGCGATCCGCTCCAACGGCCTGTCGCGCGCCTACGAGGGCAAGGCCGTCCGGGCGTACGACGCCGGGTGCGACTGCGTCAAGGACACCGAGACCGGCAAGACCTGGACCGCGGACGAGAAGAGCGGCGCCTTCGTGTCCGCCGACGGCGAGCGGCTCACCCAGGGCTGGAAGGTCAACGTCGGGCTGAAGAACTTCAGCCGGGTGCTCACCGACCCGAACATCTCCGGGCCGTTCTTCGGCACGCTGCTGTGGAACTTCGCCTTCGCGGTCGGCTCGACCGGGCTCACCTTCCTGCTCGGCATGGCCATCGCGCTCGCCCTGCACTCGCCCCGGATGAAGGGCACCAACCTCTACCGGGTGCTGCTGATCCTGCCGTACGCCATGCCGTCGTTCGCGATGCTGCTGGTCTGGCGGGACATGTTCAACACCGACTTCGGCCTGGTCAACAACCTGTTCGGGCTGGGTGTCGACTGGTTCGGCCAGCCCTGGTCGGCCCGGGCCGCGGTGCTGCTGGTGCAGCTCTGGCTGGGCTACCCGTACATGTTCCTGGTGGCCACCGGCGCGCTCCAGGCGATTCCGCGGGAGCTCACCGAGGCCACCTCGGTCGACGGCGCCTCGCCGTGGCAGTCGTTCCGCGCGGTCACCCTGCCGCTGCTGCTGGTCGCGCTCTCGCCGCTGCTGATCGCGTCGTTCGCGTACAACTTCAACAACATCAACGCGATCTGGCTCACCACCGAGGGTGGCCCGTTCCCGGCGGACAACCCGACCAACGGCGCCACCGACCTGCTCATCACGTACACCTACCGGCTCGCCTTCGGTGCCCAGGGCGCCGAGTTCGGCATGGCCGCCGCGGTCTCGATCTTCATTTTCGCGATCGTCGCCACGGTGTCGGCGATCAGCTTCCGGCGCACCCGCAAGCAGGAGGAGGTGTACTCGTGACCACCTACGCGGACGCCCCCGTCGCCAACCGCAACGCGAAGGGGAAGTCGAGCAGCCGCTGGTTCTCCCAGGTGGGGTGGCGGCACCTGGTCGGGGTGCTGGCGGTGGTGTTCAGCCTCTTCCCGATCCTGTTCGTGCTCTCCGCGGCGCTCAACCCGCTCGGCACGCTCTCCTCCACCGAGCTGCTGCCGACCGGCGCGTCGCTGGAGAACTTCACCAACCTGTTCCACAAGACCGCCTTCGCCCACTGGTTCCTCAACTCGCTGCTGATCGCCGGCGCGGCCAGCTTCCTGTCGATCTTCCTGTCGGCGCTCGCGGCGTACGCGTTCTCCCGGATGCGCTTCGCCGGGCGGCGGTTCGGCCTGCTCACGCTGCTGCTGATCCAGATGTTCCCGCAGTTCCTGGCGATCGTGGCGATCTTCCTGATCTTCACGACCGTCACCGACCTGTGGCCGGCGATCGGCTTCAACACCCCGTGGGGCCTGTTCCTGCTCTACATGGGTGGCGCGCTGGGCGTGAACACCTGGCTGATGAAGGGCTTCTTCGACACCCTGCCGCGGGAACTGGACGAGTCGGCGACCATGGACGGCGCCACCCACGCCCAAGTCTTCTTCCGGATCATGCTGCCGCTGGTGGCGCCGATCCTGGCGGTGACCGCGCTGCTGTCGTTCATCGGCACGATCAACGAGTTCATGATCGCCAACGTGTTCCTCACCAACACCGAGTCGAAGACCCTGGCGGTCGGCATGTTCGGCCTGGTGGCCGGTGAGCGCAACAACAACTTCGGGATGTTCGCGGCGGGCACCCTGCTCACCGCCGTCCCGACGGTGCTGGTGTTCCAACTGCTCCAGCGCTACATCGTCTCCGGCCTCACCGCCGGAGCGGTCAAGGGATAAATCGGAGGGTCCGCCGCTCGCCGTCGTAGGCGAGGCGAGTGGTGCCACTCCGCGCTGCGGCAAGGGCGTCGTGGACGTACACCGGAGCGGTTTCCGGGCGGACCGCCGCGGTCGGGTGACCGACCGC
>NZ_JBSGJR010000361.1:0-7284 GCF_053605645.1 Micromonospora sp. NPDC003776 | reverse complement strand
ATCCCGGTCGCGCTGCAATTCCCTTAGCGGGGGGGGGGGCGCCGCCCCCCCGCCCCGCCGCTCAGATGCCCGGGAGCCGGCCGTTGCGGAACAGGTCCACGAAGAGCTGGTGGTCCTCCCGGGCCCGGATCCCGTACGCGTGCGCGAAGTCGACCAGGTAGTCGACGAACCCGTCCGGGTCGGCGTCCACCACCGCCACGATGGACTCCTCGGTCGAGTAGTCGACCAGGTCGTGGCTGGACTCGTCGTCGGCCACCGAGTGCATCCGGGCCACCGCCCGGCCCAGGTCGGTGAGGACGCCGCTCAGTTCCTCCGGCTCGTTCACGTCCGCCCAGTCCAGGTCGGCCGCGTACGGGGAGACCTCGGCGACCAGTTGGCCGGCCCCGGCCAGCTCGGTGAAGCCCACCCACGGGTCGGCGTGCGCCTGCAACGCCCGCTGCGACTCGGCGGTCCGGTGCCCCTGGTGCCGGAAGTACGAGCGGACCCGCTCGTCGTCGATGTGCCGCGCCACCGCCGGCACCTGGGCCTGCTTCATGTAGATGACGACGTCGTTCTCCAGCGCCTGGGTGTGCCCCTCGAGCAGGAGGTTGTACGAGGGCAGCCCGGCCGAGCCGATCCCCACGCCCTTGCGCAGCACCACGTCCTTGATGTTGGTGGCGACCGGCCGGAGCCGGGCGGTCGCCTCGGGCAGCGTGCCCAGGTAGTCGTGGAACGCGGCGCAGACCTGCTCCCGGGTCTCGGCGTCGATCTCGAAGACGCCGTCGCCGAGCGAGAACCGGCGCTCGTAGTTGTCGATGGTGGTCTGCGTGGCGAGCAGGTCGACCCGGGTGTTCAGCCGGGCCTGCTGGAGCACCCGGCGCAGCACGCCGTCCGCGTTCTCCAGGGTGATCGAGCCGATCGCGTCGTCCCCGCCGGCGGCGATCGCCCGCAGCTCGGTCAGGTACGACCGGGCGAAGCTGGCCACCAGTTCGCCGATCACCCGGTCGGAGAGCGCCTTGGCGTAACCGAGCAGCGCCACGCTGGCCGCGAAGCGCTTCAGGTCCCAGGAGAACGGCCCGACGTACGCCTCGTCGAAGTCGTTGACGTTGAACACCAGCTGGCCGGAGCCGTTCATGTACGTGCCGAAGTTCTCCGCGTGCAGATCCCCGTGGATCCACACCCGGCTGGTCCGCTCGTCGAGGAAGCGGTCGCTGGCGAAGTCGCCGCGCTGGTCGGCGTAGAAGAGTGAGGCGCTGCCCCGGTAGAAGGCGAACGGGGAGGCGGCCATCTTGCGGAACTTGCGGCGGAAGGCCGCCGGGTCGAGCGCCATCGACGCGCCGAACTCCTCCGTCAGCACGTCGACGATGAAGGCGGAACGCTTGTCCGCGGACTGGGTCATGGCCCGCAGGCTAGCCCCAACGCCGTTCAGTTAGGGCGGCGGCTGGTTCGTCAAGGGCCGTCGGTGATGACGTCGATGCTGGTGGTGGCCTTGTAGGTGCGGCGGTCGATGTTCGGTCCTCGGGCTTGGTACTTGGAGTTCGAGCGTTTGATCATGCGGGTCTTGGTGCGGATGCGGCGGTCTGGCAGCAGGTTGGCCAGGACCCGTTCACCGATGACGCCGACCAGGTCGATGACGGTGTCGGCGATGACGCCAGCGGCGTGTGTGACCTGGTCGCGTGCGGCGTTGAGGGCGATGGTGAAGCTGGCCCGGTCCGGATCGAGGCCGGGTTGGCTGTCGGTGGCGTCGACCATGGCGGTGCGGAGCACCTGGTAGACGATCAGCAGGGCGTGGATCTCCTGGTCGACGCCGTCGGGGGTGCGGGCTCGTAGGACCCGACCACCGAGGATGGTGGACTTGAGTTCGAGGTAGGCGGTTTCGATCGCCCACCGCTGGTGGTAGAGCCGGGCCAGATCGGCGGCCGGGTAGCGGTGGGCGTCGAGGAGAGTGGTGATCAGGCGGTAGTCACCGGTGTGGCTGCCGCCTTTGGTGGTGATGCTGATTCTGGCTTCGATGACGCGGACGCGCTGGCTGCCGATGATCGACAGCCAGGATCCGTCGTGACAGCGGCGGATCAGCGGGAGTTTCCGGCCGGTCTTGCAGCGGATCAGCAAGTCGGCTCCGGTCGCGGTGAGGGTGGTGATCAGATCGGCGGCGGCGTAGTTGCGGTCGGCCAGCAGCAGCATCCCGGCGCGCAGGCTGCGGGCCAGCCGCCGTGCCTGGACGATCTCGCTGGTGGTGACCGGGTCGAACACCGCGTCGAGCATCGAGCGGGTGCCGCAAGCGAGCAGGGCGCTCAGCCGCAGGCTCGGATAGCCGGAACCGCCGTGGTTACCGCGTTGTTTGACGTAGCGGCGCAGGTTGGCCGTCGAGTCCGCGACGGCGAGTACGGTGCCGTCGACGACGACCGGCAGCAGACCCCGCCACCACACCTGTCCGACGGCGCCGGTGGGCGCGGGACCACGGAGCACGTCGAACAAGGCCCGCAGCGGGGACGAGCCGAGTCGTTGTCGGGCCTGTCGCAAGGCGCTCGCGCTGGGATCGGCGACTGGTAGCCCCCGTAGGCCGGCGACGAGTTTCGCCCACACCTGCCGGTAGCCGAGATCGGCGAACAGACAACCAGCCAGTAGCAGGTACACCACGACCCGGGCCGGCAACAACCGAACCCGTTGCTGCGTACGCCGGGTCGCGGCAAGGACGTCATCGACCATCTCGAACGGCACGAGGCGGGTCAACTCACCGAGATGACCGGCTGCGAACGGCCCGGCCGCTACCGTGACCGTACGGGTTATGGCAATCTGATCCACCGAGCGGGGTTCCTGGTTCGAGTTGTCTTGGAGTGACAAACCTTGATACCGGAACCCCGCCTCTCACTCCCCGATCAACACGCCCTTGACCAGCCACGCCCACGCCTAACTGAACGGCGTTGAGGCTAGCCCTGGGTCGCCACCCCCGGCTCAGCCGGCCGGCGGACGTACCGGTGGCGCGGTGAGCGACTCCACCGGGCGGGGCCCGGCGTCCACCGGCGAGGCGAGCCGGTCCGGGCGGCTGACCCCACCCGGGCCGGACTGCTCGGCGGCGATCTTCTCCTGGAGGCGGAGGATGCCGTGCAGCAGCGCCTCCGGGCGGGGCGGGCAGCCGGGCACGTAGACGTCCACCGGGATGAGCTGGTCGACCCCCTTGGTCACCGAGTACGAGTCCCAGTACGGGCCGCCGCAGTTGGAGCAGGCGCCGAAGGAGATCACGTACTTCGGCTCGGGCATCTGGTCGTAGAGCCGCTTGACCGCCGGAGCCATCTTGTCGGTGACGGTGCCGGAGACCACCATCAGGTCGGCCTGCCGGGGACCGTGGGCGAACGGGATGACGCCCAGCCGCATGAAGTCGTGCCGGCCCATGCTGGTGGCGATGAACTCGATGGCGCAGCAGGCCAGGCCGAAGTTGAAGACCCAGAGCGAGTAGCGGCGGCCCCAGTTCAGCACGAACCGGATCGGCTCGCCGAGCACCGCCGGCAACTGCACCTCGGGCCTCCCTCAGCTGTCCTCGAACAGACAGTCAACCACAGCCCCGACGGGCACGATCGGCGCAACCTCCGCCGACGTCATGGCGTGTGACCGGTGTGACCGCAGCAGCGGTGACCCGCACGGGGAGGACCAGATGAAGGTGACGAGAGAACCCCGGCTCGGCAAGCCACCACCCGAACGGACAGCGGACCGACCGGAGCACCGCGAGCAGCGCCGGGACATCGACTTCGACGGGTTCTACCATGCCCACGTCCGGTCGCTGACACTTCAGGTCGCCGCCTACTGCGGCGACCTGTCGCAGGCTCAGGACCTGGTACAGGAGGCGTTCTGCCGGGCGTTCGCCCGCTGGTCCCGGGTGTCCCGCTACGACGA
The DNA here is from genome assembly GCF_053605645.1 of Micromonospora sp. NPDC003776. NCBI lineage: Bacteria > Bacillati > Actinomycetota > Actinomycetes > Micromonosporales > Micromonosporaceae > Micromonospora > Micromonospora sp. NPDC003776. The sequence continues at coordinate 3,414 of NZ_JBSGJR010000361.1, read as the reverse complement.
CCCGCTGGGCTGGGTACGCCGGGTCGCCTGGAACCTGGCCACCAGCCGCTGGCGGCGGCTGCGGGCCGCCCAGTCCTGGCTGAACCGGCAGCGCGAGGAGCACGTGCCGGGTCCGGAACCGGACCGGGTGGCGCTGACCGTCGCCCTGGCGCAGCTGCCGGCCAGCCAGCGCCGGGCGGTGGTGCTGCACTACCTGGCGGACCTGTCCATCACGCAGATCGCGGCGCAGGAGGGGGTGCCGGAGGGCACGGTCAAGTCCTGGCTGCACCGGGGCCGGGCGGCGCTGGCGACGCGGCTCGCCGGCACGAGCGAGGTGAACGACCATGACTGAGATCGAGGACATCCTGCTCAGCGGCGAGTTCGCCGCATACCGCGAGGCGTACGGCCCGGCGGTGCGGCCGGCCGGCCCGGACGACGTGCGGCTGACCGTCCGCCGACGCCGCCGGCGGGCGTTGGTCGCCGTCGCGGCCGTGGTGGCGCTCGCGGTGGCTCTCCCGGTCGCGGCGAACGCGGCCCTGGGTGGCCGGTCCGATACGCCGCCGGCACCGGCCCGGTCCGTCGAACCGATCCCGACCCGAGAGACCTCGCCGACCCCGTCCGCGGCCCCGTCCCCGACGCCGGGCACGGCGAGCCCGACGGCCGCGCCGAACGGAGGGATCAGCCGGCGCCAGCTCTTCGCCGCCCGGGTGGACCTGCCGACCTGGCTGACCGGCGTGGAGGACGTCTGCACCGGTCAGGTACGGCTCCAGGCTGGTCCGCTGGACTCCTCCCTCCCGTCGGTGCTGGGCGACCTCGGCTACGGCGACCTGGACGGCGACGGCGCAACCGAGACGGTGGCCCTGGTGGCCTGCCGGACCGGCGAGGCCCAGGCGAAGCAGCTGGTGGCCTTCGACCGGGACGCCGCCGGCCGGATCGTCACCATCGGCCGGGTGGTGGGCACCCAGCAGGGGATGGAGGACATCACGGGCTTCTCCGTCACCTCTGACGGCAAGGTTCGGGCACAGGTCGCCGACACCCAGCCCTGCTGCGGCTCCCCCGGATGGTCGGCCCAGCAGCAGTCGCGGACGTACGCCTGGACGGGCGACGCCTTCACCCAGACGGCCGGACCGATGTCATTCGGGACGGACCCACGGCTGACCGACCTAACCCTGAAGGCCGGCGACCTCGTCCTCGGCCCGCCCGACGCGAGCGGGAAGCGGACCGGTTCGGTGACCGTCACCGTGACCAACAAGGGACCGGTGGACGTACCCGGGCTCGGCTTCAGCAACCTCTTCACGGTCGGCGCACCCGCCGGGGGCGACCTGTCCCGCTGCGGGACGGGGTCGATGCAGGGGGAGAACGTCTGCGTCCTGGACGGGCTGCGGGTTGGGAGGAGCCGGACCTACACGTTCCGGTTCCGGGTCGATCCGGCGGCCTCGGGTGACCGGCCTAGCCTGCGGGTCGTCCACTTCGACGGGCAGGGACGGTACTGGGGCGACCTGCACCCGGAGGACGACACGGTGAACCTGCGGGTGGTCGGCTGAGCGCGCGACGCCCCGGCCGGGAGGCTCCCGCCCGGGGCGTCGCGTTCCCGCTGTCCGCTACCCGACGCGCACCGGTCACGACCGACTGCAACCAATCACCGGTCCCCGGGGTGTCTTGGCCGTAACACCGTCGGCGGGAATCGCCGGCGGTACCACGGGGATCGGAAGGAAGAAACATGACCAGGACCCTCACCCGCCGGCTGCTGGCCGGCGTCCTGGGCACGGGGCTCGCGCTGACCGGTGCGGCCGGACCGGCGGTCGCCGCGCCGGGCGACACGGCCGTCTCCGTCGGCCGGCTGGTGCTCGAACCCACCGACCGGGGGTACGCCGGCAGCCTGCCGGTGACCGTCACCTACCGGGGCACGGAGGCCGCCTACCTCGACCTCACCATCACCGAGCCGGTGCCCGGCGCGTTCGTCGGCACCACCCCGGCCGACCCGTGCTTCTACAGCAGCCCCCGGCCGGCGCGGACGATCTACTGCCACGTCCCGGACGGGGCGTTGCAGCCCGGCGAGCAGCGCCGGTTCACGGTCGACTTCCGGGTGCTGACCACGACGCGGCCGTACCCGATGTCCACCCCCGGCGGGCAGCTCACCGTCACCACCGGGGACGGGAACCCGGCGAACGACGGCGCGAGCTTCACCGCCCTGTTCCGGGCGACCACCGGCGCGCTCGGCGACCCCCGGCCGTACACCCGGGACACCCGCACGGACGCCTCGGTCACCGCCGGTACGGCAACCCTGGCCCGGCAGGACGACGGGAGCTGGTTCGGCAGGCTGCCGCTGACCGTACGGGTCGACGGCGACGCGGCGCACGACGCGTACTGGCTGGCGCCGACGTTGCCGGCCGGGGTCCGCGTCGCCGGGATCGAGCCGGAGGACATCTGCGCCCGCGACTGCACGGTGCCGGGCGGCCAGTTCATGCCGGGCGAGGAGCGGACCATGTCGCTGCTGCTCCGTGCGCCGGCTGAGGTCACGCCCGGTGACCTCGGGTCCGGTTCGGTACGGCTGTACGCCACCTTCAGCTGGGGCGACGAGCTGACCGACGTGGACCCGGCCGACAACATCGCCACCTTCGCCGTCACCGCCGACTGACGATGAGCCAGGCAGAGGCGCGGCCGTGGGTGACCCCGCGGCCGCGCACGCCCACCCCGCCCGGAGCGGGGACCTGGCCGGCCCGACCGACGATGGAGGTGAGCGCCGCCGTGGCGGAGGACGCCGGGCCCGGCTTCGACGAGATCTACCGGCACCAGTTCCAGCCACTGGTGGTGCAGCTCCACGCGTTCGTCGGGGACCTGGCCGAGGCGCAGGACCTCGTGCAGGAGGCGTTCAGCCGAGCGTGGCCCCGCTGGCACCGGATCGCCCGGTACGACGATCCGGTGGCCTGGGTCCGCCGCGTGGCCTGGAACATCGCCGCGAGCCGGTGGCGGCGGCTGCGTACCGCGCGGCTCTTCGGGCAGCGGCAGCGCCCGGAGGTGGTGGACGGGCCCGGTCCGGAGCGGGTGGCGCTGGCCGCCGCCCTCCGGACGCTGCCGGCCAACCAGCGGCGTGCCGTGGTGCTCCACTACCTGGCCGAACTCACCGTCGCCGAGATCGCCGAGGACTGCGGAGTGGCTCCCGGCACGGTCAAGTCCTGGCTGCACCGGGCGCGGGCGGCACTGGCCACCTGCCTCACCGAGCACGAACCCGGGGAGTCGACCGCCGATCGGTCCGCAGCGGCCGGCCGCCCGACCGGAAGGACGGCGAACTGATGGACCAGCGGAACCCGCACGCCGACCGGCTGGCGAGCGCCTTCGCCGAGCTGCGCACCGCGAGCCTCCGGCAGGTCGCCGAGCCCGACCCGGACGAGCCGCGCCGGCGGGCGTACCGCCGCTTGCGCCACCGGGCCGTGG
>NZ_JBSGJR010000360.1:0-7291 GCF_053605645.1 Micromonospora sp. NPDC003776 | reverse complement strand
TTCACCCAACCCTCCCCTTTACCTATCTCCCCCGGCCTGCTCGCCGGGGGCGGGGCCTTCCACGGGGTCGACCTGCCCGGGCAGGTCGACGTCGACCTGATGGGGCGCGACGGCGAGTACGCGTTCGTGCCGATGTTCGCGATGGCCGCCTCGGCCATGTACCACCTCGCCCAGGGCGGCCGGTTCGACGCGTTCGGCATCGTGGCCGGCAGCGTCGAGGGCTTCGCCCTGGTGGCCCGGCAGTACCTGGCCCTCAACGACGTGCGCGGCTACGCCGGCCGGCTGGCCGAGCGGGAGGCGCACTTCCGGGAGCTGGCACACACCGACCCGCTCACCGGCCTGGCCAACCGGCGCGGGCTGCTGCGGGCGCTGCACCGGTGCGCCGAGGCCGGGGTGCCCTGCGTGCTGCTCGGGATGGACCTGGACGGCTTCAAGAACGTCAACGACATGCGCGGCCACGACGTCGGCGACGCGGTGCTGGCCGAGGTCGGCCGGCGGCTGCGCGGCAACCTGCGCCCCGGCGACCTGGCCGCCCGGTTCGGCGGCGACGAGTTCGCGGTGCTGATGCACGGCGGCAGCGACCCGGGCCCGGTCGCCGAGCGGCTGCTCGGGGTGCTCGGCCGCCCGTACCAAGAGGGGGACGGGCCGGTCTTCCTCTCGGTCAGCATCGGGGTGGCCGCCAACACCGGGGAGGCCGACGTCGAGCTGCTGCTGCGCAACGCCGACCTGGCGCTGCGCTACGCCAAGCAGCGGGGCAAGAACCGGATCGAGCGCTACGACGCCACGTACGACCAGCTGCTGAGCCGGCGCACCATGCTGGAGCACGAGCTGCGCGGGGCGATCGAGCGCGACGAGCTGCGCCTGGTGTTCCAGCCGGTGGCGTCGCTGCCCTCGGTCCGCCCGGTGGGGGCGGAGGCGCTGCTCCGCTGGCACCACCCCGAGCTGGGCAACGTCCGGCCGGACGAGTTCATCCCGCTCGCCGAGGAGTGCGGGATGATCTCCAAGCTGGGCGCCTGGGTGCTGCACCAGGCCTGCTACCAGCTCTCCCGGTGGCTGGCCGACGGGCACGACGTGTGGGTCTCAGTGAACGTCTCGCCGCGCGAGCTGCACGCCCCCGAGTACGTGGTCCAGGTCGCCGAGGCGCTGCGCGCCCACCACGTGCCGCCGCAGCGGCTGGTGCTGGAGGTCACCGAGCACGCCGTCGCCACCGACCTGGACGAGCTGATCCGCCGGCTCAGCGCGCTGCGCCTCACCGGGGTGCGGATCGCGTTGGACGACTTCGGCGCCGGCTACTCCTCGCTGGGCCAGCTGCGCCGGCTGCCGATCGACATCCTGAAGATCGACCACAGCCTGGTCGCCGAGCACGAACCGGTCCGGCCGGTGGGCCGGGACGGTCCGGCGTTCGCCCCGATGGTGGACATCGTGATGCGCCTCGGCCACCACTTCGGCCTGGAGGTGATCGCCGAGGGCGTCACCAACCCGACCGAGCTGGCCGCGGTGGTGGCGGCGGGTTGCCGGTTCGGTCAGGGGGCGCTCTTCGGCTGGGGGGTGCCGGCCGAGCACCTGGAGGCGATGCTGGAGGCGGCGAGCTCGCCGGGGGCCCGGCCCGCCACCCTGCCCCCGGCCCCGCCGGTGCGGCCCGGCCCGTCGCCGCTGCTGCCCCGACTGCGGTCCAATCCACCCCGGTCGGTGCCCGCGCCACGTCCCCCGATCGAGGGATCTTCGCAGGTGGGACCGCTCGTGCAGAGCGTGTCGGGGCCCGACACGCCCACCTCCGTTAACCAGAATGTGGGATCAGTTGACTCATCGCGTGAGATGCGTCAGGCTTAGCCCCATGTCGTCGAACCGGTCGCTGCGAGTACTTACCTGAGCGCACTCTCCCTCACCGAGAGTGCGCTGGCCCCCGTGCATCTGCACGTGGGCTTTTTTGTTGCCGTCGGACCATCGCCGGGACGCCCGCGTCCCACTCTGCAAAGCGCATCACCCACTCCAGCCGAAGGCCTGAACCGCCATGACGAGACCCACGCCAGAGACCCTCGCCCACTCCGCCCGGCGAGCCCGCCCGGCCACCGAGCCGGCGGGTGACACCGACCACGCCCCCACCCCCCGCACCGGCGCCACCCCGGCCGCCCCGGCCGTACGGCAGGCCGCCCCGGCGCAGGTCTCCGGCGCCGGCTCGCTGGTCCGGTCGCTCGAGGCGCTCGGCGTCGACGTCGTCTTCGGTATCCCGGGCGGCGCGATCCTGCCGGCGTACGACCCGCTCTACGACTCCACCGTCCGGCACATCCTGGTCCGTCACGAGCAGGGCGCCGGGCACGCCGCCACCGGCTACGCGCAGGCCACCGGCAAGGTGGGGGTCTGCATGGCCACCTCCGGCCCGGGCGCGACCAACCTGGTCACCCCGATCGCCGACGCGTACATGGACTCGGTCCCGCTGGTGGCGATCACCGGCCAGGTCGCCCGTCCCTCGATCGGCACCGACGCCTTCCAGGAGGCGGACATCCAGGGCATCACCCTGCCGATCACCAAGCACAACTTCCTGGTCCAGACCGCCGACGAGATCCCGGAGGTCCTGGCCGAGGCGTTCCACCTGGCCTCGACCGGACGGCCCGGCCCGGTCCTGGTGGACATCCCGAAGGACGTCCTCCAGGCGCAGACCAGCTTCACCTGGCCGCCCACCCTGGACCTGCCCGGCTACCGGCCGACCCTGCACCCGCACGGCAAACAGATCCGCGAGGCGGCCCGGCTGATGACCACCGCCCGCCGCCCGGTGCTCTACGTCGGCGGCGGCGTGCTCAAGGCCGGGGCCACCGACGGGCTGCGCCGGCTGGCCGAGCTGACCGGCATCCCGGTGGTCACCACCCTGATGGCGCTCGGCGCGTTCCCCGACTCGCACCGGCAGCACCTGGGCATGCCCGGCATGCACGGCACCGTCGCCGCGGTCTACGGCCTGCAGAAGGCCGACCTGATCGTGGCGCTCGGCGCCCGCTTCGACGACCGGGTCACCGGCCGGTTGGACTCGTTCGCCCCGGACGCCACCGTCGTGCACGCCGACATCGACCCCGCCGAGATCGGTAAGAACCGGCACGCGGACGTGCCGATCGTCGGCGACGCCAAGCACGTCATCGACGAGCTGATCGCGGCGGTCACCAGCGAGCGGGCGGGCCGGCCGGCCACCGACCTCGCCGACTGGTGGACCCAGCTCGACGACCTGCGCGAGCGCTACCCGCTGGGCTACGAGGAGCCGGCCGACGGCACCCTCTCCCCGCAGTACGTGATCAAGCGGCTGGGCGAGATCGCCGGCCCGGACACGGTCTACGTGGCGGGCGTCGGCCAGCACCAGATGTGGGCCAGCCAGTTCATCTCGTACGAGAAGCCGTACACCTGGCTCAACTCCGGCGGCCTCGGCACCATGGGATACGCCGTCCCGGCGGCGATGGGCGCCAAGGTCGGCAAGCCGGACACCACGGTCTGGGCGGTGGACGGCGACGGCTGCTTCCAGATGACCAACCAGGAGCTGGCCACCTGCGCCCTGGAGGGCATCCCGATCAAGGTCGCCGTGATCAACAACGGCAATCTGGGCATGGTCCGGCAGTGGCAGACCCTGTTCTACGGGGAGCGCTACTCCAACACCGAGCTGGGAACCCACAAGCACCGCATCCCGGACTTCGTCAAGCTGGCCGAGGCGCTCGGCTGCGTGGGCCTGCGCTGCGAGAACGCCGCCGACGTGGACAAGACCATCGCGGCCGCCATGGAGATCAACGACGCCCCGGTGGTGATCGACTTCGTGGTCGGCAAGGACGCCATGGTCTGGCCGATGGTGGCCGCCGGCACCAGCAACGACGAGATCATGTTCGCCCGGGGCGTCCGCCCCGACTTCGACGAGGACGAGCTGTAATGACGATGCACACCTTGTCGGTGCTTGTCGAGAACAAGCCCGGTGTCCTGGCCCGGGTCTCCGGGCTGTTCTCCCGGCGGGGCTTCAACATCGACAGCCTCGCCGTCGGGGAGACCGAGAACCCGGACGTCTCCCGGATCACCATCGTGGTCAACGCCGAGTCGTCCCCGCTGGAGCAGGTCACCAAGCAGCTCAACAAGCTGGTCAACGTACTGAAGATCGTGGAGCTGGACCCGCAGGTCTCGGTGGCCCGGGAGTTGCTGCTGGTCAAGGTCCGCGCGGACCGCAACGCCCGCGGGCAGGTGCTGGAGACGGTGAGCCTGTTCCGGGCGCGGGTGGTCGACGTGGCGCCGGACACGCTGACCATCGAGGCCACCGGCACCCCGGACAAGCTCGACGCGCTGCTGCGGGACCTGGAGCCCTTCGGCATCAAGGAGATGGTCCAGTCCGGCACCGTGGCGATCGGGCGCGGCTCGCGCTCGATCACGGCCGGCCCGGCGCTGCGCGCCGCCTGAGCACGACGCGGGGGCGCGGCGTCGCGCCATCTGGACCCGCACCGCACGGATTCACGACGGGCCGCCGGGCACCGCCGTAGGAAAGGGAAGTCAGTCAACTCTCTCGGCCCTGGAGGAGCGAGCGTGCTTCCTCGGGGTGGTTGACCAGCCCCAGTGACCTCTGAAGGGAGGGATCTACGTTGTACACAGGTGTGAAGACCCACTCCGGGGTGCTTCCTCAGCTCCGGACTCTGGAATCCGTGTCAGCAGACACGGCCCCGAGATGCCACGAAACGGGACACGGACGCCATTCGGCAGCCGGTGTGCGACATGGGCGAGGGGAGACCGGCGAAAGCCGGCGTCACCCGGAAGCCGCTTCGGCGGGGACCGGAGCGGGCCGTGAGGCCCACACCCATCCGGCGGTGTTCGTTGTCGACCGGCACCATCGTCCGTTGCAGCCGTGTTCCCCGGCGCGGGCGCGGAAGTTGCTCGCTTCCGGGCGGGCGGCAGTGCACCGGCACACTCCGTTCGTGATTCGGCTCAGGGATCGCGGCGTTGCCGACTCGCAGGTGAATGGGGTTAAGATCGGGATCGATCCGGGGTCGAAGTTCACCGGGATCGCGGTCTTCCACGTTGACGAGGCAGTCCGGACGGGCCTCTTCGGGATCGAGGTCCGCCATAGGGGCGGGCGAATTCGCGACAGGCTGACCGCTCGCACCGGCTTTCGACGGGGTCGTCGGTCGCGGAACCTGCGCTACCGGGCACCCCGATTCGCTAATCGGCGCCGCCGCCCCGGGTGGCTTGCGCCGTCGTTGTGGCACCGCGTCGACAACACCATGTCATGGGTCCAGCGGCTGTGTCGATGGGCACCCGTGACCGGGCTGCATGTGGAACGGGTTGCATTCGACACCCAGCTGTTGCAGAACCCTGACATCGCAGGGGTCGAGTACCAGCAGGGCACCCTGCACGGCTATGAGGTGCGCGAGTATCTTCTGGCCGCGTGGGGACGTAGGTGCGCTTACTGTGGCGTGACCGGGGTGCCGCTGAACATCGACCACGTCGTGCCGCGGTCGCGGGGCGGCTCGGATCGGGTGTCGAATCTGGCCCTGGCGTGCGTGGACTGTAACCAGGCAAAGGGCACCACCCCGATCGAGGCATTCTTGGCGGATCGGCCAGCCGTGCTCGCCCGGATCAGACGCCAGCAGAAACGGCCACTAACCGACACCGCCGCCGTGTCGACAACCCGGACGGCACTGTGGCACGCCCTGGTCGCCACCGGCCTGCCGGTCCAGACCGCCACTGGCGGCCGCACCAAATGGAACCGGCACCGGACAGGCGCGCCGAAAGCCCACACCCTCGATGCCCTTCACGTCGGGACCCTCAGTGCCGTCCAGTCCTGGCCTGGGCAGGTGCTCGTGGCAACGGCCACCGGGCGGGGCTGTTACGCCCGCACCCGCTGCGACCGACACGGCTTTCCACGACTGCCGCTGCCCAGAAGCAAAACCGTACGCGGCTTCCAAACTGGCGACCTGGTACGCGCTGTGGTGCCCATCGGAAAGAAGCGCGGTCGGCATACCGGACGGGTCGCCGTACGCAGCAGCGGCTCCTTCAACATCCGCACCCGCCACGCCCTCGTGCAGGGCGTGCACCACCGTCATATCCACCTGCTGCAACGAGCAGACGGGTGGGCCTACACACGAGAGGAGGAGCGGCGTTTCTATCCGGCCCCAGACGGCCAGGCATACACGCCGCGCATGCAATGAGCGTTGAGGTTTACTACGACGACGACGCCGACCTGGGCCTGATCCAGGGCCGCAAGGTCGCCGTGATCGGGTACGGCAGCCAGGGCCACGCCCACGCGCTGTCGCTGCGCGACTCCGGCGTCGACGTGGTGATCGGCCTGCCGGCGGGCTCCAAGAGCCGGCCGAAGGCCGAGGAGCAGGGCCTGCGGGTGCTCACCCCGGCCGAGGCGGCCGCCGAGGCCGACGTGATCATGATTCTGGCGCCGGACACCGCGCAGCGGGGCCTGTACGCCGACGCGATCGCGCCCAACCTGGCCCCCGGCAAGGCGCTCTTCTTCGGGCACGGCTTCAACATCCGGTACGGCCTGATCAAGCCCCCGGCCGACGTGGACGTCGCGATGGTCGCCCCGAAGGGCCCCGGTCACCTGGTCCGCCGCCAGTACGTCGACGGCAAGGGCGTGCCCTGCCTGGTGGCGGTGGAGCAGGACGCGAGCGGCAACGCCTTCGGGCTGGCGTTGGCGTACGCGAAGGCGATCGGCGGCACCCGGGCCGGGGCGATCAGGACCACCTTCACCGAGGAGACCGAGACCGACCTCTTCGGCGAGCAGGCGGTGCTCTGCGGCGGTGCCGCGGCGCTGGTGCAGACCGGGTTCGAGGTGCTCACCGAGGCGGGCTACGCCCCCGAGGTGGCCTACTTCGAGTGCCTGCACGAGCTGAAGCTGATCGTCGACCTGATGTACGAGGGCGGCATCGCCCGGATGCGCTACAGCATCTCGGACACCGCCGAGTACGGCGACCTTTCCCGCGGCCCCCGGGTCATCGACGCCCGGGTCAAGGAGGAGATGCGCAAGATCCTCGGCGAGATCCAGTCCGGCGAGTTCGCCCGCGAGTGGGTGGCCGAGGACGAGGCCGGCCGGCCGAACTTCGCCAAGTGGCGGGCCGAGGGCGCGGCGCACCCGATCGAGGAGACCGGGCAGAAGCTGCGGGCCATGATGAGCTGGGTCGACCGGCCCATCACCGAGACCGCCTGACGAGCCTTCCCACACGGGGGCCCCGCGGCCCGCGACCCGACCCACACCCCCGCTCGGGTCGCGGGCCCCGCCCGACCGCCACCGCCTCCACCCGCGCGCGACCGGTCCGGGCCGCCCCCGCACGGC
>NZ_JBSGJR010000359.1:0-7292 GCF_053605645.1 Micromonospora sp. NPDC003776 | reverse complement strand
GACCCGCCGGCCTGGCAGCCGGGCGTGGCCGCGAGCGGCGGCCCGGCCGAGGCCGAGCAGCCGGCCGAGCCGGTCGACGAGACCGTGAAGACGATCTCGCTGGCCGCCACCGGGGACGTGATCATGGGCAACGCTCCGTCCCGGCTGCCCGCCGACGACGGCCGGGGCTTCTTCGACGGGGTCAAGGCGGCGCTCAAGGCCGACCTGGTGATGGGCAACCTCGAGGAGCCGCTCACCGAGGACACCGGCGCCGGCAAGTGCGGGCCGACGCCGAAGAACTGCTTCCAGTTCCGGGCCCCGCCGGAGTACGCGGCGCACCTCAAGGACGCCGGGTTCCAGCTGCTCAACCAGGCCAACAACCACGGCTACGACTACGGCCCGAAGGGCTACCAGAACACCCAGCGCGCGCTGGAGAAGCATGGGCTGAAGCACACCGGGGCGCCGGACCAGATCACCGTGGTCGAGGTCGACGGCGTCAAGGTGGCCGTGGCCGGCTTCTCCTCGTACGTCTGGTCCAACAGCCTCGTCGACATCGAGTCGGCGAAGCGGGTGGTGGCCAAGGCGGCGACCCTGGCCGACGTGGTCGTCGTGCAGGTGCACATGGGTGCCGAGGGCGCCGACAAGAGCCGGGTGAAGCCGGGCACCGAGCTGTTCTTCGGCGAGAACCGGGGCGACCCGATCAAGTTCTCCCACGCCGTGGTGGACGCCGGCGCCGACCTGGTCGTCGGGCACGGCCCGCACGTGCTGCGCGGCATGGAGTTCTACAAGGGCCGGCTGATCGCGTACAGCCTGGGCAACTTCGCCGGCGGCGGGAAGTCGCTGAACCCGGCCGGTCGGCTCGGCTGGGGCGGGGTGCTCAAGGTCTCGGTCAAGGCGGACGGCAGCTTCGTCGGCGGCACCTTCACGTCCACCGCGATGAACGGGGTGGGCCGCCCGTCGATCGACCGGCAGCACCGTGGCCTCGGCCTGGTCCGCGACGTCAGCCGCAGCGACTTCCCGACCTCCGGGGCCCGGCTCGACGGGGCCGGCAGGATCAGCCCGCCCTCCGGCACCGGCGCCTGACCGGTCCGCCCCGCGTGGGCCCGCCGGGACGTCGGCCGCGCGACGTAGGCTGGCCGGCGTGACCACGCGTACCCCCGAGACCGATCTCGGTCGCACCCGCCGGGCCCGGCGGATCGGCCGGGTGCTCACCGAGACGCACCCCGACGCGCACTGTGAACTCGACCACTCCAACGCGCTGGAGCTGGCGGTCGCCACCATCCTCTCCGCGCAGTGCACCGACAAGAAGGTCAACGAGGTCACCCCGAAGCTCTTCGCCCGCTACCGCACCGCGGCGGACTACGCCGGGGCGGACCGCGCCGAGCTGGAGGAGCTGATCCGGCCCACCGGGTTCTACCGCAACAAGACCAGCTCCCTGATCAACCTGGGTCGCGAGCTGTGCGAGCGGTACGGCGGCGAGGTCCCCGGAAAGCTGGCCGACCTGGTCACCCTCCCCGGCATCGGCCGCAAGACCGCCAACGTGATCCTCGGCAACGCCTTCGACGTCCCCGGCATCACCGTCGACACCCACTTCCAGCGGCTGGTGCAGCGCTGGCAGCTCACCGACGAGACGGACCCGGTCAAGATCGAGCACGCCATCGGCGCGCTCTACCCGAAGCGCGACTGGACCATGCTGTCGCACCGGATCATCTTCCACGGCCGGCGGGTCTGCCACGCCCGCAAGCCGGCCTGCGGCGCCTGCACGCTGGTCAAGCTCTGCCCGTCGTACGGCACCGGGCCGACCGACCCGGTGGCGGCGGCCAAGCTGCTCAAGGGCCCGCGCGCCCGCGATCTGGCGGCCGCCGTCGGCCTCGACCCCGATCTGGTTCCCCAGCAGGCGGCAGCGGCGGACGTGCCGTGAACCGGCGCCTCGCGTACCTGATCGTCCCGGTGCTGCTGGCGCTGGCCGGCTGCACGGGCACGGTCGAAGAGCCGGCCGGCCCGGCCCCGGCCACCCGCGCCGAGCGGCCGTCGCCGTTCGCCGACTGCGCCCCGCTGACCGCCGCGCCGGCCTCGGCCGCCGCCACCCCGGCGGGCACGCCGGGGGACCCGCTGCCCGAGCTGACCCTCTCCTGCTTCACCGGCGGGGCGCCGGTGGCGTTGCGTGACGTCAAGGGTCCGGCGGTGATCAACGTGTGGGCGTCCTGGTGCCCGCCCTGCCGCAAGGAGCTGCCCGCCTTCCAGCGGCTCAGCGAGCGGGCCGCCGGGCGGTTCCAGGTGATCGGGGTGAACAGCCGGGACAGCCGCGGCGGCGCCCAGTCCATCGGCGAGGACTTCGGCGTCCGCTTCCCGATGCTGGTCGACCAGGGCGACGCCTTCGAGCGGGGACTGGGCCGCAACGCCTTCCCGCTCACCGTCTTCGTCGGGTCGGACGGCCGGATCCGGCACACCGACTCGACCGGCGCGCTGGACGACGCCCGCCTGGCCGAACTGGTCCGCCAGCACCTCGGGGTGGAGGTCAGCGCATGACCAGGCAGCTGCCGGTCTGGCTGGACCCGCTGCTCGGCCGGCTCGGCACCGCCCGGGCCGAGGACTTCACCCGGCTCACCACCCCGGAGAGCGGGGGCCGGGAGAGCGCCGTACTGGTGCTGCTCGGCGAGGAGCCGGCGGCCGGTCCGGACGTGCTGGTCCTCCAGCGCGCCGCCACCCTGCGCAACCACGCCGGGCAGCCGGCCTTCCCCGGCGGCGCGGCCGACCCGGAGGACGCCGACGCCAGCGCCACCGCGCTGCGCGAGGCGAACGAGGAGGTCGGGCTCGACCCGGGCAGTGTCACCGTGCTGGCCGAGCTGCCGAAGCTGTGGATCCCGGTGAGCGACTTCGTGGTCACCCCGGTGCTCGCCTGGTGGCACGCCCCGCACCCGGTGCACCCGCGGGAACCGGCGGAGGTGGCGCACGTGGCCCGGCTGCCCGTCGCCGAGTTGGTCGACCCGGAGAACCGGATGCGGGTCCGCCACCCGAGCGGCTGGATCGGTCCGGCCTTCTCCGTCCGCGGCATGCTCGTCTGGGGCTTCACCGCCGGGGTGCTGAACACGCTGCTGGAGATGGGCGGCTGGGCCCGCCCGTGGCCGCGGTCCCGGGTGGTCGAGCTGCCCCCCACCGGCGCCACCCCGGCACCGTCCGCCGGCACCGACGCGGTCGACGAGACCCCGGTCCGCTGAGCCGGGCCGGATCACCGGCGCTTACCTGAACGTCACGTTCAGCGAGCGCTCAGGGTCTTCCGGGCGCGCTGCCCGTACCCTGGACGCGTGTCCGCCGTGGATCTCGTCCTACTCCTGCTCATGCTCGTGTTCGCGATCAGCGGATACCGTCAGGGCTTCGTCATCGGGGCGCTGTCGTTCTCCGGGTTCTTCCTGGGCGCGCTCGTCGGCCTCCAGGTCGGCCCGCTGGTCGCGCGGCAGTTCGCCGACAGCGGCACCCGGGTGCTGATCTCGCTCGTCGCGGTCTTCGGCCTCGCCGTGCTCGGCCAGGCGCTGGCCGGCTGGATCGGCTCGCACCTGCGCCAGACGATCACCAACGAGCTGGCCAAACGACTCGACGACGTCGGCGGCGCCCTGGTCTCGGTCTTCGCGGTGATGCTGGTGGCCTGGCTGGTCGCGGTGCCGCTCGGCTCCTCCTCGCTGCCCTGGCTGGCCTCCTCGGTCCGCAACAGCGCCCTGCTCACCGTCGTCGACCGGGTCCTGCCGGACAAGGCGCAGCAGCTCTCCACGGCGCTGCGGGACACCGTCGACACCAACGGCTTCCCGGACGTCTTCGGCGACCTCGCCCCGACCCGCGCCCGCCAGGTCTCCCCGCCCGACCCGGCGCTGGCCGGCTCGCAGGTGGTGCAGACCAGCCAGCGGGCGGTGGTGAAGGTGCTGGGCTCCGCGCCGAGCTGCGCCCGCCGGATCGAGGGCTCCGGCTTCGTGTACGCGGACGACCGGGTGATGACCAACGCGCACGTGGTGGCCGGCACCCGCTCGGTGGCGGTCGAACTGCGCGGCGAGCGGTACGACGGCGAGGTGGTCGTCTACGACCCGGAGCGCGACCTGGCCGTGCTGCACGTGCCGGGGTTGCCCGGCCCGTCCCTGCGCTTCGCCGCCGGCCAGGCCGGCAGCGGGGCGGACGCCATCGTGCTCGGCTTCCCCCTCGACGGCCCGTACGACGCCCGCCCGGCCCGGATCCGGGACGTCGACCGGATCACCGGCCCGGACATCTACTCGGCCGGGGACGTGACGCGGGAGATCTACACGATCCGGGCGCTGGTCCGCAGCGGCAACTCGGGCGGCCCACTGGTCTCCTCGAACGGGCTGGTGCTCGGGGTGATCTTCGCGGCGGCGGCGGACGATCCGAACACCGGCTTCGCGGTGACCGCCGCCGAGGCCCGGCCGGTCGCGCTCGCCGGTGCGGAGCGTACCCGGGCGGTCGGCACCGGCGACTGCACCTGAGGTCGGCGGCGGCGGACGACCGGGTCGGCGGCCGCCCCCGTGTCAGCCGGCGGAGGCGCCGGCCGGGGCCACGTCGTCGCCGGAGCGGCCGACCGGCAGCTTCGCCCGGCCCCAGGTGAGGGTCCGGTCGAGCACCGCGCGGGCCATGATCGCGACGCAGGTGCCGCCGTTGATGAAGGAGGCCACCACGTCGCTGGGGTGGTGCATGCCCCGGTACAGCCGGGTGACCGCCACCCCGACCGGCACCAGGATCAGCAGGCTCCACCAGGTGATCTTGGCGGGGGTGCTCTTCGCCCGCAGCGCCAGCAGCACGGCGATGCCGACGTAGAGGGCGGTCGCCGCCGAGGTGTGCCCGGACGGGAAGCTGGAGGTCGGCGGGGAGCTGTCCATGTGCTCGACGGCCGGCCGGTGCCGGTCGATGACCATGGTGGTGAAGAGGAAGACCAGCGCCTGCGCGGTCACCGCCGCGCAGAGGAAGAGCGGCTCCCGCCAGCGGTGCAGCACCAGCCGCAGCACCAGGGCGACCAGCACGGTCACCACCACGATCAGCTGGGTGCTGGCCAGGGTGCTGAACACCAGGGACACGTCGTTCCATCCCGGCGTCCGGTCGCCGGCCAGTTCCCGGTTCAGCGAGTCCTCGACGGTGAACGGCCAGGACTTCGCGAGCACCCGGGTGACCAGGAGCCCGAACGCCACCATGACGGAGAAGAGCAGGGCCACCGGCAGCAGGATCCGCTTGGCGACCTGGACCACGACATCGGACATGGGCCGCCCTTTACCCCGGGAGGCGTCGAACTACGCGTGCGGCCCGTTCGGGCCCGGTTCGGCCAACTCCGGCTCCACCCCTTCCCGGGTGGTTCGCACCGGCCGGCCGATCCGGCTCCGCCAGGTGCTGAAGGCGGCGGCCGTGGCGCCGACCACCGCCGCGCCGAGCAGCCAGCCGCCGACCACGTCGCTGGTCCAGTGCACCCCCAGCGCGATCCGGCTGAGCCCGGTCACCACCGCGAGCAGCACCGCCCCGATCCACAGCGCCCAGCGCAGTCCCCGCCGATCCCGGGCGTACGGCAGGAAGACCAGCAGCAGCACCCCGGCGGCCAGGGCGGCGTTCAGCGCGTGCCCGGACGGGAAGGAGTATCCGGCCGCCCGGGCCACCGGGTCGAGCAGGTCCGGACGGTGCCGCCCGACCAGCAACTTGAGCAGCCCGCCGAGCAGGCCGCCCACGGTCATCGTGGTCACCACCCAGAGCGCCAGCCGCGGTGCCCGGCGCAGGAACAGCCAGCCGACCACCACGGCTGCGGCCACCCGCAGCGGGCCGGGGCCGAAGACGTCGCTCCACAGGCCCATCGCCCGGACCCAGGCCGGGTGGTGCAGCGCGTACCGGTGGAGCGTGTCGGTGATCGTGGCGTCGAGCCGGAACAGCGGCGGCCACGCGCCCAGCACCAGGAGCGCCAGCAGGGCGAACGGCACCAGCACCAGGAACGCCGCGCCGGCGGCCAGGGTCAGCCGGAGCCCCAGCGAACGGTCCGGGTTCAACCGCTCGGCACGCCACGACCGTCGCTCGACTCCCACGCTGTCCATAGTCGTCCACTACCCAGCGGAAGGGCCGGTCAGACCGGTCGGGTCAACGACGGGCCTGGCGGAACCGGCGGATCACCAGGGCCGTGCCGGTGACCAGGGCGACGAAGAGGGCCAGGCCGGTCCAGAGCCGCTCCGGCGCCGGGTCGGCCGCCTGGCCGGCCGCCCGGGCCGACCACTTCGCCGGCGGCCGGGGCGCGGCGTAGAAGGGGTCGGTCTGCCCGGCGGCGGCCCACGCGTCCCGGCCGGCACCCGGGGCCGGGCCGAAGCCCACCACGGCGGGGGAGGTGTTGTCGTCGAGCGGGTTGGCCCCCACCGACGGCACGTCGGTGGTCAGCGCGGCCACCGGGTCCACCAGCCCGTAGCCGAACCGGTCGTCCCGGCCCGTGGGGCCGAGATCCTTGGCGGTGCTGATCAGCCGGTTGACGACGTCACCGGCCGACATCCGCGGGTACCGGGACCGGATCAGCGCGGCGGTCGCCGCGACCAGGGGCGAGGCGAAGCTCGTCCCCTGCACCCGCCAGTACCCGCCGGGGCGGGCCCCGTAGAGCGCGGTGGCCGGGGCGGTGAGCACCGTCTCGTGGCCGGTGATCGAGCCGGACCAGAGGTCCTTGCCGTTGCGCTCCAGACCGGCGACGGCGATCACGCCGGGCTCGCGAGCCGGGTACCAGACCTTGGGGCTGGTCGAGGTGGCCAGGTTGCCGGTGCAGGCGACCACCACGACGTCCCGGGCGAAGGCGTAGTCGAGGGCGGCGGCCAGGGCGGGGCTGTCCCCGCTGCCGCCCAGGGACAGGTTGATCACACGGGCGCCGTTGTCGACCGCCCAGCGCACCCCCTTGGCGACGATCAGCGCGTCGTCGTAGCGGTTCTCGTCGTCGAGCACCCGGACCGGCAGGATCCGGGCGTCCGGGGCGAGGCCGACCACCCCGCGGTCGTCGTCGTCGCGTCCGGCGATCAGGCCGGCGACCGTGGTGCCGTGCCCCACCGGGTCGGGTCCGTCGGCACCGTCCGGGGAGACCAGATCGATGCCGGGGAGCACCTGACCGGCGAGGTCCGGGTGGGAACCGTCCACACCGGAGTCGACCACCGCGACCACCACGCCGCGCCCGGTCGACGTCCGCCAGGCGGTCCGCGCGTTCAACTGGTCGAGCTGCCACTGCTCCGCGCGGACCTGGTCGACCCGATCCGGGGACTCCGCCGGCGCCACCCAGGCCGGCTCGCGCGCCACGGTCGCCGCGTGCGCGGGGGGTGCCC
>NZ_JBSGJR010000358.1:0-7298 GCF_053605645.1 Micromonospora sp. NPDC003776 | reverse complement strand
TGCGCGCAAACTTCTACACTATCCCCTCGGCGCCGCTGGGGGGCTGTGGGGGGGGGGGGGGGGCCGCCCCCCCCCCCCCCGCGCCGGCTCCCGGGCACACAGGGGAGAAAAGATGGCAACCGACGCACTGCGCGCACCGGCCGGCACGCCGGTCCGGCCGCCGCGTCGCCGGGGTGGCGGCATCCGGAGCAACGAGAACGTCGCCGGCTGGCTCTTCGTCGCGCCGGTGCTGGTGATCCTCGGGCTCTTCCTGCTGCTGCCGATCCTGATGGCGCTCTGGGTGAGCCTCACCGACTGGAACGGCCAGGGCAGCCCGTTCACCGGGCAGGTCCCGTTCGTCGGGGGCGACAACTACACCCGGCTGTTCGCCGAGGACGGGCTGGCCCGGCGCGACTTCATGACCAGCATCCGGAACAACCTCTACTACGTGTCGCTGGTGGTGCCGGCGCAGACCGTGCTCGCCCTCGGGCTCGCCCTGGTGGTCAACAACCGGATGCTGAAGGGGAAGGGCTTCTTCCGGACCGCGTTCTACTTCCCCTCGGTCACCAGCTCGGTGGCGATCAGCGTGGTCTTCCTGTTCATGTTCGCCAACTCGGGCGCGGTCAACGCCCTGCTCGGGTTCTTCGGCATCGAGGGGCCGCAGTGGTTCGCCGACTCCCGCGGCGTACTGCACCTGCTGCTCGGCGCCGTCGGCGTGGACAACCCGCCGGCCGCCCTCACCGCCGGCGGCCCGCTCGGGCTGACCTGGTGGGACTGGCTGGCCGGGCCGAGCGTGGCGATGATGTCGATCATCTGCCTGGTGGTCTGGACCACCTCGGGCACCTTCATGCTGATGTTCCTCGCCGCGCTGCAGAACGTCCCCGTGGTCCTCGACGAGGCCAGCACCCTGGACGGCGCGACCCGGTGGCAGCGGTTCCGGCACGTCACCCTGCCGCTGATCAAGCCGACCATGTTCCTGGTGCTCACCCTCGGCCTGATCGGCTCCTGGCAGGTCTTCGACCAGGTGTACGTGATGAGCCAGGGTGACCCGGCCAAGACCACGCTCACCCCGGCCTACCTGTCGTACCGGACCGCGTTCCGGGACTTCGACTACGGCTCCGGCGCGGCGATCTCGTTCGTGCTGTTCCTGATCATCATCCTGCTCACCCTGTTCCAGCGCCGGGTGATGGCCGACCGGGACGAGCCCCGGCGGGCCCGGTGGTGGCGCCGACGCGTACCGGAGGGGTCCTGAGATGGCCGTGCTGACCGACCGGCCGGCGCCGCCGGTCGCGCCCCGCGCC
Organism: Micromonospora sp. NPDC003776; assembly: GCF_053605645.1. NCBI lineage: Bacteria > Bacillati > Actinomycetota > Actinomycetes > Micromonosporales > Micromonosporaceae > Micromonospora > Micromonospora sp. NPDC003776. Next base: position 6,018 of record NZ_JBSGJR010000358.1, on the reverse strand, counting down.
GACCGCGGGCCGCGCGCCCTGGTCAACCGCTTCCTCGGGTACGCGATCCTGATCTTCTTCGGGCTGGTCTTCCTCTACCCGTTCGTCATCCAGATCGCGAACTCGCTCAAGACCGAGCCGGACGCCGCCGCGCACCCGCTCTCGCCGGTGCCCGACCCGGTCACCCTGGCCGGCTTCGAGCGGATCTTCGCGGGCACCAACTTCCCGCTCTGGCTCGGCAACTCCCTGCTGGTCACGGTGCTGGTCACGGTGGGCCGGGTGTTCTTCGACTCGCTCGCCGGCTACGCCCTGGCCCGGCTGCGCTTCCGCGGCCGGGCCGGGATCTTCGCCGCGGTCATCGCGGTGATGGCGGTGCCCGGCGTGGTGCTGCTGATCCCCAAGTTCCTGGTGCTCAAGCAGCTCGGCCTCTACGACAGCTACGCGGGCCTGGTGGTGCCGCTGCTGGCCGACGCGGCCGGCGTGTTCATCATGAAGCAGTTCTTCGAGTCGGTGCCGGTCAGTGTGGAGGAGGCGGCCCGGATCGACGGGGCCGGAGTGTTCCGCACCTTCTGGTCGGTGGTGCTGCCGACCGCGAAGCCCGCCCTGATCACCCTGACCATCCTGTCGTTCCAGGGATCCTGGAACGAGTTCCCACACAGCCTGGTCGCGGTCCAGGACCCGGGCCTGTTCACCCTCCCCCGGGGGCTGGCCGACCTGGTCAGCGGCTCGCTCGGCAAGGGCACCCAGTATCCGCTCAAGCTCGGCGCGGCGCTGCTGGCCACCATCCCGGTGGCGGTGCTCTTCATGATCTTCCAGCGCTACTTCGTCCGCGACGCCAACGAAGGCGCGGAGAAGGGCTGACCGGCGGCCGGCGGTCCCGCCCCGTGCCGGGACCGCCGGCCATCCGGTCAGCGCTGCTCGATCACCGACATGACGTTGCCGGCCGGGTCGGTGAACCAGGCGATCGACGGGCCGTTGCCCCGCATGATCCCCTTGTCGTCCTGCGGCATGCCGTCGTACCGGGCGAACCGCACGCCCCGCGCGACCAGGCCGTCCACCGCGCGGTCGATGTCGTCGACCGGGAAGTTGAGCACGGTGAAGCCGGCCGGTGCGTGGTCGGGTTTCGGATAGACCAGCACGGACGTGCCTCCGATGTGCAGCCGCAGCAGGTCGCCCATCGTCTCGTCGCGGGAGACCCGCAGGCCGAGCGTGTCCGCGTAGAAGCGTTCGGCGCGGTCGGTGTCGTCCACCGCGAAGCTGCTGAACGCCTTCGTGTCGTCGAGCATCGTTCTCTCCCTCGTGGTCGTGCCCGGTTTCCTCTCCCGGGTCAACGAGTCGGCGCGCGGCTCACGAGGGGTGGACGACGCGGCCGGCCGGAACTCATCGGTGCCGGCGTCAGGATTCGAGGCGCAGGGGCAGGGCGAAGCGGGGGAAGAGGCCGGGCTCGAGGAAGTGGGTGAGCCGGGCGATCCGGCCGTCGACGGCGTCCAGCAGCTGGATCGAGAAGGCGTGGTGGCCGCCGCCGGCCGGATCGGGCCGGTACTGGGCCAGCGCCGTACCGCCGTTCGCGGCGATCCGGACCAGCCGGGAGCCCCGGCACCCGGCGCCCGGACCGGCGAGCCACCGACCGATGTCCGCCGCGCCGCGCAGCCACATCGCGTACGGCGGCATGCTCTGCACCGCGTCCTCGCGCAGCAGGGCGACCAGGGCGTCGATGTCGTACCGGGCGAAGGCGTCCACGTAGCGGTCGAGCAGCTCCCGGTCGGCGTGGCCGAGGTCCGCCCCGGCGGCCGACCGGTCGGGCACCCCGGCGAGGGTCGCCCGGGCCCGCTGGAGGGCGCTGTTGACCGCCGGCACGCTGGCGTCGAGCAGCTCGGCGACCTCGACCGCCCGCCAGCGCAGCACGTCCCGCAGGATCAGCACGGCCCGCTGCCGGGGCGGCAGGTGCTGGAGCGCGGCGACGAACGCCAGCCGCACCGACTCCCGGGCCACCGCCAGCTCCGCCGGGTCCGCCGGGAGCACCGCGGCGTCCGGCACCGGCTCGACCCAGTCGCCGGACGGGGTCCCGAGCGACTCCGCCACCGGCGCCGACGGGGCGCCCAGGTCGACCGGCAGGGCCCGCCGGCCGCGCCCGCGCAGCAGGTCCAGGCAGACGTTGGTGACGATCCGGTAGAGCCAGGTGCGCAGGCTGGAGCGGCCGTCGAACCGGTCGACGCCGCGCCAGGCGCGCAGCAGGGTCTCCTGCACCGCGTCCTCGGCGTCGAACACCGACCCGAGCATCCGGTACGCGTAGCCGGTCAGCTCGACCCGGAACGCCTCCAGCTCGGCGGCGGTGTGCGCGGTGGCCGTGGTCATGTCGACACCGTAGGCCGACCCACCGACACCGGCCAGCCGACGGGCGGTCAGGCGGCCTCGGGAGGGACGGCCACGTGCAGCCGGACCTGGGGGACCAGCATGTCGTCCACGTCCAGCGCCCGGGCCGCGCCGTCCGGCTCCCAGCCGGTGCTGGTGAGGAACTTCCGGGTCGCCGCGTCGGCGTCGAACGCCCAGGCCAGCGCCCGGCCGAACCCGTCGGACCGCCACCCCTCGACGGCGGCGGCGAGCAGCCGGCTGCCGTGCCCGCGCCGGCCCCACCGCGGCTCGACCAGCAGGTCGGTCACCGCCACCACGCCGTCACCCAGCGCCTCGGCCGGCTCGCCCGGCGCCAGCGCCTCCTCGTCGGCCGGACCGGAAGCGACGAACCCCACCAGATACGATTGCTCGGCCTGTTCGACGGCGACCAGCACGCGGTGCGCGCCCGAGGGCGGCTCCTGCACCGCCGCGCTCCACCGCCGGGCGAGGTACGCCTCGTCCAGGTTGTCGAGCACGTGTCGGGGCAGGATCCGGCGGTACGCGACCCGCCACGTGGCGAGCTGGATGCGTGCGATCTCGCCGGCGTCCTCCGGACGCGCGGGGCGGACGTAGCCGAGAGCCATGGGACGTGAGCCTACGCAGGGCGAGGGAGGCGACGGTGGCGCAGGGTGCCCGGCGCACGATCGGGCAGGTCGGCGCGGTGCTGGCGCTCGCCGTCGCGGTGACCGCCTTCCTCTCGGTGGCCGCCGTCCGGCACGGCTTCTTCGACCTGCGCGTCTACTACGGCGCCCTGAACTGGTGGGTGCACGACGGCGGGGAGATCTACGACTTCCTGAAGCCCAACACCCAGTACGGCTTCACCTACCCGCCCTTCGCCGCGCTGGTCATGCTGCCGATGGCGTACCTGCCGTGGCTGGCGGCGATCACGGTGAGCGTGGTCATCACCGTGCTGGCCAGCACCGTGGTGATCTGGTGGCTGGTCGAACCGATCGCCCGCCGGTCCGGCTGGACCCGCTGGTTCGCCCTCGCGGTGGCGCTCTGCCTGGCCGCCGCGTTCGAGCCGATGCGCGAGACGGTCAACTTCGGCCAGGTCAACATGCTGCTGCTCTTCCTGGTGGCGGTGGACCTGCTGCGGCTGCTGCCGGCCGGCAGCCGGTGGGCCGGGGCCGGCATCGGCCTGGCCACCGCGATCAAGCTGACGCCCGGCATCTTCATCGTCTACCTGCTGGTCACCGGCCGCTGGCGGGCCGCGTGCACCGCGATGGCGGCGGCGGCCGGCGCGACCCTGCTCGCCGGCGGGCTCTTCCCGGACGCCTCCCGCGAGTTCTGGACCGCGGCGCTCTGGAACACCGACCGGGTGGGTGAGCTGGCCTTCGTCTCCAACCAGTCGCTGCGCGGTGTGGTGGCCCGGCTGAACCCGGAGCACCCGAGCACCGTCGCCTGGCTGGCGGTGGTCCTCGCCACGCTGGCCGTCTGGGCGTGGCGCTCCCGGGCCGCGGTCGCCGCCGGCGACGAGGCCACCGGCCTGGCGCTGACCGGCGCCGCGATGTGCCTGGTCAGCCCGGTGACCTGGGTGCACCACCTGGTCTGGCTGCTGCCCGCGCTGATCCTGCTGGTCGACAACGGCATGGCAGCGCCCGCGCGCAGCGGCCGGCGCCGCCTCCTGCTGGCCGCCGCGCTCGTCGGGTACGCCTTCCTGATCAGCCGGATCGTCTGGGCGTACGAGAAGGACTTCACCGGGGTCGGCGGCTTCCTCGGCAGCAACACGTACGTCTGGATCAGCCTGGCGCTGCTGCTCGGGCTGCCGATCCGGCGCTGGGCCACGCCGACCGGCGGGGGCGCCGCCGACCGCGGCCGGCCGCCCGGGTCAGCCGTCGAGCCGGCCGGTGTAGCGCAGCTCCCGGAGCCGGACCGGGTCCCGCCCGCCGTGCAGCGGCACCGGATAGCTGGACTCCTCACCGTCCGGTGACAGGCCGGCCCGCTCGTAGAACCGGCGGGCCCGGACGTTGTCGGCGAGCACCCAGAGCCGGTACTCCGTCCAGCCCCGCTCGGCCAGGCCGGCCCGCGCCGCGGCGAACAGCGCCCGCCCCGCCCCCCTGCCCCACCAGTCCGGCTCCAGGTACATCGCCAGGATCTCGCCGTACTTCGGGTCGAGGTCGCCGCGATCCTGGTTGTTCCGGTACGGCCCGAAGGTGACGAACCCGGCGAGCGTCCCGTCGGCCTCGGCGAGCAGCGTGGTGAACGGATGCTCCGGGTCGGCGGTGCCCAGGTCGCGGCGGCGCTGCGCCCAGGCGGCCGGGTTCAGCCGGCGCAGCACCTCGTCCGGCATGATCCCGGCGTACCCGGTCTGCCAGCTGTGCACGTGCACCCGGGCGACGGCCTCGGCGTCGTCCGGCTCTTCCCGGCGAATGGTGAACATCTGTCCGTTCTATGCCCCGACGGGGGGCCGGTCCAGCGTCCAGCGCCGTGTCGTACCGGTGGATTAGGGTCGCCGACGATGGCCGTACCGGAATCGCTCTCGCTCGCCCAGGCCCGCCGGATCGCGCTGGCCGCCCAGGGCTTCGCCGACCCGGCGCCCACCGGCGTGCCCACCCGCCGGCACCTGCGCCGGGTGCTGGACCGGGTCGGGCTGATCCAGATGGACTCGGTCAACGTCCTGCAGCGCGCGCACTACCTGCCGCTCTACAGCCGGCTCGGGCCCTATCCGACCGCCCTGCTGGACACCGCCGCCTACCGGCGCCCCCGTGAGCTCTTCGAATACTGGGGCCACGAGGCGTCGCTGGTCCCGGTGGGCCTGCACCCGGTGCTGCGCTGGCGGATGGCCCGGGCCCGCGACGAGGCCTGGGGCTGGATGCGCCGGGTCGCCCAGGAGCAGCCCGAGCTGGTCGCCTGGGTCCGCGACGAGGTGGCCGCCAAGGGGCCGCTCACCGCCGCCGAGATCGAGCACGACGCGCCCCGCGAGACGGGCAACTGGGGCTGGAACTGGTCGACCGTCAAGCGGGCCCTGGAATACCTGTTCTGGGCCGGCGAGGTGACCGCCGCCGACCGCACGCCTTCCTTCGCCCGCCGCTACGACCTGCCGGAACGGGTGCTGCCGTCGGCCGTGCTCGACGCCCCCACCCCGACCGAGGCCGAGGCCCACCGCACCCTGGTCGCGCTCGCCGCCCGGTCGCTCGGCGTGGCGGCCGAGCCGGAGCTGCGCGACTACTTCCGGCTGCCGGCGGCCGGCGCCCGGCGGGCCGTGGCCGAGCTGGTCGAGGCGGGCGAGCTGACCCCGGTCACCGTTCAGGGCTGGCGGCAGCCGGCCTACCTGCACGCCGGGGCCCGGCTGCCCCGCTGGGTGCGCGGCAACACGCTGGTCAGTCCCTTCGACCCGATCGTCTGGGAGCGGGCCCGCGCCGAGCGGCTCTTCGGCTTCACCTACCGGATCGAGATCTACGTGCCCGCCCCCCAGCGGGTGCACGGCTACTACGTGCTGCCGTTCCTGCAGGGGGAGCGGTTCACCGCCCGGGTCGACCTCAAGGCCGACCGCAGGTCCGGGGTGCTGCTGGTGCCGGCCGCCTGGCGGGAGCCGGGAGTGGATCCGGGCGAGACGGCGGTGGCGCTGGCCGCCGAGCTGTACCGGCTCGCCGGCTGGCTCGGCCTGGACGCGGTCGCCCCGCCGGAGGGCGGCGATCTGGCGGCTCC
>NZ_JBSGJR010000357.1:0-7309 GCF_053605645.1 Micromonospora sp. NPDC003776 | reverse complement strand
CCACCCTCGCCGCGCTCTGCGTCGAGCGCGGCTACCGGCGGCTCGACTGGTGGATGCTCAACTGGAATCCGGCGGCGCGCTTCTACGCCGCGATCGGTGCCGCGCCGATGGACGAGTGGGTGCCGTACCGGCTCACCGGGCCGGCGCTGCACGAACTCGCCGCGCAGGCGAGCGCCGCGCCCACCCAACCGCCCGCCTGACCGGGTAGAGTCCCGCACCGGGGGGATGAGGCGTGACTCAACTGACCGGCCAGCCGACCACCGACGACGACGTGGTGCACCTCACCGTGCCCGCCGACGGCGGCTACCTCGGCGTGCTCCGCACCGCCACGGCCGGCCTCGCGGCCCGGCTCCAGTTCGCCCTCGACGAGATCGAGGACCTGCGCATCGCGGTCGACGAGGCGTGCGCCATGCTGCTCGCCATCGCCACCCGCAACGCCGAGCTGGAGTGCCGGTTCGCGGTGACCGAGGATGCCCTCACCGTCGAGGTGACCGTGCCGACCGTCCGGGGCGCGACGCTGCCCGCCGAGTCGTCCTTCGCCTGGAAGGTGCTCACCGCGCTGACCACGTCGGCCGCCGCGCGGGCCGCCGACGGGCACGCCACCATCTCACTGCTCACCCGCCGCGCCTCCGGCTACTGACCTGCCGCGCCGCAGGCCAGGCCGGCGGGGCGGCGCGAGGGTCAGCGGAAGCCGAGGGCGCGGTTGGTGGGGGCGCTGACCAGCAGGCCGACCACACCGAGGCCGAGCACCATCAGCGGCAGGCCCAGCCAGCCCAGCCCGCCCTCGATCATGTACCAGCCGATCGGCAGCAGCATGAGCTCGAGCACGATGGCGGGGGCACGCCCCCCGGCCCGGCGCCGGGCCAGCGCGCCGCCGAGGGCCCAGAGCGCCGCCGCCCCGGCGACCGCGAACACCGTCACGAGCAACGCCGAGGTCAGGTCCTGGGTGGACGCGGTCAGGTCGGACCAGATCAGCCAGACCGCGACCAGGCCGAGCGCCACCGCCTCGGCGCGCAGCAGGCGTACCGCCCAGTAAAGCGTGGCGGGCAGCGGCTCGGAGTCGATCGTCACGGGCGCCACGATACCCGTGGGTAGGCGCGGTACAGTGCCGCCCATGCGGGCCGTCCTGGTGGTCAATCCGAAAGCCACCACCACCAGTGAGCGCAGTCGGGACGTGCTGGTCCGGGCGCTGCGCAGCGAAGTCGACCTGTCGGTGCGGTACACCCGTCGGCGGGGCCACGCCACGGACCTGGCCCGGGAGGCCGCCGAGGAGGGCGTCGACCTGGTGGTCTCGCTCGGCGGCGACGGCACGGTCAACGAGGTGGTGAACGGCCTGATGGCCGCCGAACCGCCGACCTTCCGCACCGGGGACACCCCGGCGGAGCGGTTGCCGGCGCTGGCCACCGTGCCGGGCGGCTCCACCAACGTCTTCGCCCGCGCGCTCGGCCTGCCCCGGGAGTGGCCGGACGGCACCAGCATGATCCTGGAAGGGCTGCGGCTGGGCCGGTCGCGCACGATCGGGCTGGGCCGGGCGGACGACCGCTACTTCACGTTCTGCGCCGGGTTCGGCATCGACGCCGCCGTCATCCGTCGGGTGGAGCAGGCCCGCAAGCGCGGCCGGGTGTCCACGCCGGCGCTCTACTTCCGCTCCACCGCGGCCCAGTACTTCGTCGGCTCGGACCGGCGGCACCCGGCCATCATGCTGGAACGGCCGGGCGAGCCGGCCGAGGCGGAGCTGGCCACGGTCATCATCCAGAACACCGCGCCGTGGACGTTCCTGGGCGAGCGGGAGATCAACCCGAACCCGGAGGCGTCGTTCGACCTCGGCTTGGACGTGCTGGCGATGCGGCAGCTCAGGGTGGCGAGCACAGCACGCACGGTGACCCAGTTCTTCTCCCGTACGCCGGACCCGCACGGCAAGCAGGCGCTCCGGCTGCACGACGTGGCCGAGTTCACCCTGCTCTCGGCCCGTCCGCAGGCGTTCCAGCTGGACGGGGACTACCTGGGCGAGCGGGAGAAAGTCAGATTCACATCCGTTCCCGCGGCACTGAGAGTAATCTGCTAGGTCTCGGGTACTGCCGTCGGTTAACGCGCGGCCCGCCGCACTCCTCGCGGTGGCGCGCCACACCGAAGGGAAGGTGCCGGAAATGTCAGCAATGTCACGCAGACTCTACTATATTGATCCTCGACTGTGGTACGCCGGGTAACCAGAGCGCTCTGAAACCCGGACAAAAGGGTGGTGAGCCCGCTCACTGTTCGGAGTTTTTCCGAGCAGCACCCTTGACATCGCCGTAGTTCGTGAAAGTATTCACAAGCGAACTTGTGTTACCGGGACATTGCCTGGATATGCTCGGCAGGTTGAGCTGTTCCAGCAGGTCCTGGGGCCCGCAGCCTGCTCACGCAGCGCCGAATTGACGGATGCTGACCGTCACCGATCGGCAATGCGGATGCATATAGGAAAAGCAACGAAGCATTATCTGGCCACCCACAAAGAATGAGGAGTGTTGCCGCCATGGACTGGCGCCACGATGCCGTCTGCCGCGACGAGGACCCGGAGCTGTTCTTCCCGATCGGGACGTCCGGTCCGGCCCTCCTGCAGGTGGAGCAGGCCAAGGCCGTCTGCCGGCGCTGCCCGGTGACCGACCAGTGCCTGCAGTGGGCGCTGGAGTCCGGTCAGGACGCCGGCGTCTGGGGCGGGATGAGCGAGGAGGAGCGCCGCGCGGTGAAGCGCCGCGGCGGTCTCCGGGTGCTGCGCGCTCACTCCGCCTGATCGCACCGCAGCTGCACGCCCCGGCCGGGTCACCCGCCGGGGCGTTCTGCTGTCCGCAACCATGACGTCCCGGTACCCGGTCGCCGCCCTTCTTGATCATCGGAGGGCGGCGACGCCCGTCACAGCGCCGCCCAGCCGGCGGTGGCGGCGTCCACCCGTCGGAGCACCAGGCCGGCGAGCTCCGGCAGATCGGTGAGGGGTTCGGCGACGGCCACCGCGCCCGCCTCCCCCGCCCTCGTCACCACGCCGTCGTGGAACAGGCCCGGCGCGAGGAAGTAGGCGGCCACCGCCACCCGGCCCGCCCCACCCGCCCGCAGCTTCGCCACGGCCACGCCGGCCGCCGGCGGCGCCGCCGAGGCGTACGACACGCGGCAGCGGACCCCCAGCTCGGTGCCCAGCGCCGCCGCGACCCGCCCCACCGAGCCCCGCGCCCGGGCGTCCCGGGTGCCGGCCGCGGCCAGCACCAGCGCGTCGTACCCGCCCGGGTGCGCCTCGGCCAGCCGGCGGCGCAGCCCCGCGAGCAGGCCCGCGTCCACCGACCCGTCGGCCGGCCCCAGCACCTCGGTGACCCGTACGTCGATCGACGCGCCCGCCTCGCGGGCGGCGGCCACGGCGGCGGGGATGTCGACCTTCCGGTGGTAGGCGGCGGTCAGCAGCAGCGGCACCAGCACCGCCCGGGGGTGACCCGCGGCGGCGAGCCGCCGCAGCACGGCGGTCGGCCCCGGCGCGGTGTGGTCCAGCCAGCTCGGCAGCACCGGCACGCCGGGACGGACGGCCGCCACCGCCCGGGCCAGCGCCCGGGTCGCGTCGGCCGCCCGCGGGTCCCGGCTGCCGTGCGCGACCAGCACCACCGGTGGGGTCAGGTGTGCAGGCCGCACTCGGTCTTCTCGAACATGGCCCACCGGCCCGCCCGCGGGTCCTCCCCCGCCTTGGTACGGCGGGTGCAGGGCCAGCAGCCGATCGAACCGTAGCCGCGGCTGAACAGCTCGTTGACCGGGATGTCGTAGCGGGCGATGTAGGCGTCCACGTCCCGCTGGGTCCAGGCGGCGATCGGGTTCACCTTGACCTTGCCGCGCCGGGCGTCGAACGCGACCACCGGGGTGTTGGCCCGGGTGGGCGACTCGTCCCGGCGCAGCCCCGCGGCCCAGGCGTCGTACCCGGCCAGCGCCCGCTCCAGCGGTTCCACCTTGCGCAGCTGGCAGCAGTCGTCCGGGGAGCGGTTGAACAGCCGGGGCCCGTACTGGCCGTCCTGCTGCCCGACCGTCATCCGGGGCCGGATCGAGCGCACGTTCACCGGCAGCCGCCGGGCCACCTCGTCGCGCACCTTGAGGGTCTCCGGGAAGTGCAGCCCGGTGTCCAGGAAGATCACGTCGACGCCGGGCGCGACCCGGGAGACCAGGTGCGCCACCACGCCGTCGGCCATCGAGCTGGTCACACAGAACCGGTCGCCGAAGATCCCGGCGGCCCACCGGGCGATCTCCAGCGCGGGGGCGCCCTCCAGCTCCCGGCCGGCCGTCTCGGCGAGGGCGCGGAGCTCCTCCGGGTCCCGCCGGGCCGGGTCGGCGGGCATCGGGCCGCCCGGCCCGACCAGGTTGAGGTTCGTGGCGGAGGCGAGGTTCACCGGGCCACCCCCCGGCTGAGCAGACCGGTGAACTTCACGCTGAACACCCGGGCGCACGCGTGGCACTCCCAGGCGCCGTGCCCGGCCTCACTCGGCCGCAGGTCCTCCTCCCCGCAGTACGGGCAGTACAGCGGCACGGATCGGGTTTCACTCATCGGAGTTCCTCCTCGTCGACCCGGACAACCCAGTTGGCGAAGGTCTCGCCCTCGGTCCGGCCGGCCAGATAGCGGCGGGCCAGTCGTTCCACGTACTCCGGAAGCTCGTCGGCGGTGGTCTTCAGGCCGCGCAGCTTGCGGCCGAACCCGGCGGTCTGCCCCTGCGCCATGCCGAGGCCGCCGCCGAGGTGCACCTGGAAGCCCTCCACCTGGCGCCCGTCCGGCCCCACCACCAGCTGGCCCTTGAGGCCGATGTCGGCGACCTGCGTCCGGGCGCAGGCGTTCGGGCAGCCGTTGAGGTGGATGGAGATGTCGGCGTCGAAGTCGCGCAGCCGCTCCTCGAGCCGGGTCACCAGCTCCTCGCCGCGCCGCTTCGTCTCGACGATGGCGAGCTTGCAGAACTCGATGCCGGTGCAGGCCATGGTGCCGCGCCGCCAGGCCGACGGCCATGCCTCCAGGCCGATCGCCCGCAGCTGCGCCACCAGCGAGTCGGTCCGCTCCGGCGCCACGTCCAGCACCAGTAGCTTCTGGTACGGAGTGAGCCGGACCCGGTCGCTGCCGTGTGCCTCGACCACGTCGGCGAGCCGGGCCAGCTGCGGGCCGGAGACCCGGCCCACCACCGGGGCGGCCCCGACGTAGTGGCGGCCGTCCCGCTGCGGGTGCACGCCGATGTGGTCGATCGGCTTGGCCGGCAGTTCGGCGGCCGGACCGTCGAGCAGCGCCCGGCCCAGGTACTCCTTCTCCAGCACCTCGCGGAACTTCGCCACACCCCAGTCCGCCATCAGGTACTTCAGGCGGGCGCGGTTACGCAGCCGCCGGTAGCCGTAGTCCCGGAAGATGCCGACCACGCCCGCCCAGACGTCCGGCACCTCGGCCAGCGGCACCCAGACGCCGAGGCGCTTGGCCAGCATCGGGTTGGTGGAGAGGCCGCCGCCGACCCAGAGGTCGAAGCCGGGGCCGTGCTCCGGGTGCTCGACGCCGAGGAAGGCGATGTCGTTCGCCTCGTACGGGGTGTCGACCAGCCAGGAGATCGAGGTCTTGAACTTGCGGGGCAGGTTGGAGAACGACTTGTCGCCGACGTACCGGCGGACGATCTCGTCGATCGCCGGCGTCGGGTCGAGCACCTCGTCCCGGGCCACCCCGGCGACCGGGCTGCCCAGCACGACCCGGGGGCAGTCGCCGCACGCCTCGGTGGTCTGCAGGCCGACCTCCTCCAGCCGGCGCCAGATCTCCGGCATGTCCTCGATCCGGATCCAGTGGAACTGGATGTTCTGCCGGTCGGTGATGTCGGCGGTGTCTCGGGCGAACTCGCGGGAGATGTCGGCGATCACCCGCAGCTGCGCCAGGTCCAGTTCGCCACCGTCCACCCGGACCCGGAGCATGAAGAACTCGTCCTCCAGCTCATGCGGCTCCAGCACGGCCGTACGCCCGCCGTCGATGCCCGCCCGGCGCTGCGTGTAGAGGCCCCACCAGCGGAACCGGCCGCGCAGGTCCTGCGGGTCGATCGAGGCGAAGCCCCGGTGCGCGTAGATGTTCTCGATCCGGGCCCGGACGTTGAGCGGATCGTCGTCCTTCTTGATCCGCTCGTTCGGGTTGAGCGGCTCACGGTGCCCGAGCGCCCACTGGCCCTCACCACGGGGCCGGCGGGGGGCCCGCGCGACGGGCGGAGCCTCCGAAAGGGTGGGGGTGCTGCTGACCGCCATCGCGGCGTCCTCCGTTGTCTGCTGTGCCTGGGAGCGCGGACGCGACGGCCGGCCCTGATAGCAAGGGCCGTGGACGGCGATGTCGGTGACGGCCGGCGCGAGAACGCGCCCGAGACGGATGGGTCGGGCGTCGTCAGTTGGCCGGACAGATCGCGCTGCGCACGCGGCCGTAATCGACGTGGCGACGAGCCACGAAGCGGCGGACGACAGCGGCGGTCATGGTTGACATGCTCCCACACCACAGGGGCCCCGGCCAACGAGCGCGGATGTGATCCCACATCACGGGCGACCCGCAGCCACATCGACAATGATCGACTCCGCTCACCGCGATCCGGCCGCCGCCGCCCGGCGAACCCGCGACTCGCGGCAACCCGGGGCGGGCGGGGTGGGAATCGGCGGACCGGCCCGGTGGGGGGTTCCGTTGTGTGACGCTGCGAGAGGTGAGCGAGCCGCCGGAATCCGCACCTTCCGCCAGCCGCCCGGCCTGGCTGGTCTGGCTGGCCCCGGCGCTGCTCACGCTGGTCGTCACCCTCGCCGGCATCGGGCACGCCCAGCCCTGGCGGGACGAGCTGGCCACCTGGAGCGCGGCCCCCCGACCGGTCCGGGACCTGGTCCGGCTGGCCGGCACCATCGACGCCGCGACCGGGCCGTACTACCTCTTCATGCACGGCTGGACCGCGCTCTTCGGCACCTCCCCGACGGCGCTGCGGCTGCCCTCCGCGCTGGCCATGGCCGCGGCCGCCGGGCTCACCGCCCGGCTCGGCGAGCGGCTGGTCGGCGCCCCGGTAGGGCTCCTCGCCGGCCTGCTCTTCGCCGTCGTCCCCGACACCTCCCGGTACGGCCAGGAGGCCCGCCCGTACGCGCTCGCCACCCTGCTCGCCGTGCTCGCGACCCTGCTGCTGGCCGACGCGCTGCGCGCGCCGACGTGGCGGCGCTGGACCGGGTACGCGGTCGTCGCCACCGCGCTGGGGCTGACCCACCTGATCGCCGTGACCCTGCTCGTCGCCCACGGGCTGGTGGTGCTGGTGGCGGCCGGGCGTGGCCCGGGGTCGGCCGGCCT
>NZ_JBSGJR010000356.1:0-7312 GCF_053605645.1 Micromonospora sp. NPDC003776 | reverse complement strand
GTCGGGCAGTACCAGCGTCGTTTGCGCCAGCGCAGCCGCACTGGTCGACCGGCGACCGGCAGGTCCCGCGGCCGGGTCGTGGCCCACTGCTTCACGCGCACCGCCCGCTGCCCACACTGCGGGCAGCATCGTGCCTGCTCACAACCGGTGGACACATCCACCACGGGGACGCCCTCGACGTCCAGCTCGACCCGCTCCACCACCAGGCCGTCCAGCCCCAGCAGCCGGGTCGTATCGTTGACCATGCTCGCAGCTCTTCACTTGTGACCATCCGAACTCGACACTCAGATGATCACCGATGAGCTGCGAGCCCTCTATATCCGGGTCACCACTAACCGCGAACCCCACTCAACTTCGAAGAGCCCGGATACCAGCTCGGAAAGCCAGTGCGCCTGACGCCGGAGAGCAGCCCGCAACACCCCTTGATCATCTAGTCGCCCATGGGCGATCAGTGCATCCCCGCTACTTCACGGAAATAGGAGCGTCCAATTTCCGCGCGAAAGATCACCGCCGCCAGGACAGGCGTCCCTGCTCATCCAGATGGCATTCGTCTTCCGTCATGCGTTCGGCAATGTCAAACAGCATCGCCGCGACGTCGGACCACTCGGGCCCGGACAGCACTCCCGCGTCGGCCCGGTAGTGCAGGACGCATCCGTGGGACCGGCCGTCGCGCAGGTCGACGAACAGGTCACCGCCGCCGTGATCGCTCGCGATGGGCAGCCAGGCCGGCAACCACGTGTCGCAGCGCGTACCGGCCGGTTGGCGGTTCTGTGTAGCGACATAGGCGTCGAAGTTGGCGAGCGGAATGGGACTGATCCGCCGGTCGACCCGCATCCACGTCTCGCGGCTGTCGAGCGCCTGGGCAATCGAATAGGGAGCGAAGGACGGCGGGATGAGAGAGCCGCCGTCGACTTGAAGTGGCGAATAGGCGCCGTCGGCGTACGCCCACAGGGCTCGCAGGCTGACCGGGATCCGCCGGCCGAGCGCCTCCTCCACGGTGGCTATGTCCGCCTCGGACGCCGGAGGACGCAAAGCGCTGCGGGTTAGCGGAGCGTTCTGCCGCAGCCACTCGTCGATCCGGTGGATCGCTCGCTCGGCGACCGCTCCCCTGCCCGCATCCGTCATGTCGGTCTCTCTTTTCTCCAGGCCCTATCATCTATACCGTGCCCGGCATCGAGAGGTTGGCCCCGACCGGCAAACAGAAAGCGGTTGTGCTCGCCGCCCTCCTGGTGATCCTCGTCGTGAGTGGTGCGATCTGGCGGACGAGCCGCCAGCCGCCCGCGTCCGAGAGGGTCGCCTGCCCGATCTTCGGATCGGACGCAGGCCCTGGATTCTGCGGTAATGCGGATGTGCATCGGGCGACCGTGCCCGACGACGTTCTTCGGCGTGCGCAGGACGCGGCCGAGGCGATCTGGACGGCCGCCTCGCACGGCGGTTGGTGCATGTCCCCCAACGACCAGTCATGTGCTCGGCGGCCGCCGTCGCACCGGCCAAACGGTCAGGACGTCGAGGCGGCGCGGCTGTGGCTGTCGCGTACCGAGGCGACGGCTGTTGACGCTCGGCTGGCGACCGAGCATGATCCGGCGCCAATCGGCGCGCTGTTGTACGCCGCCCAGATCGGCAGCGCGTGCGTCGTTGGCTATGTCGAGACGGTTCCCGGTGGTGCCGGGCGTCAAAGCGTGGTCGGGCTGCTTCATGATGGCAGCTGCCTCTAGGTTGCGCGGCGCAAAAACGCCCAGCTGGCCAAGTCGATGGTGATCTGGGCTTCCCCCTGAGATGTGGAGACCCTGAGACTGGACGCTGGTCTAGAGGAAGGGGTGTCCCTGTTGGGGCGCCCATCGAAGTACACGGAAGAGTTCGGTCGACCTGGTCCGCTTCGTCGCAGCGGCCGATCAACCAGGTGGCCCGGGATCTCGGGATGAGCCACGAGACACTGCGACGCTGAAGCGCGAACTCGACGTCGACCACCGCCGTTGGGCCAGCGCGACCGATGCCCGCCGCGACGTCTTCCGATGGATCGCCTTCTACAACCACCGACGGCGCCACTCCGCACTGGGCTACCTCAGCCCCGCCGACTAGAACAAACTCTCACGCCGATTACGCTGAATCAGGTCGCGATGTAACCCGGTGTCCACTTCCCCGGGGGACCTCCCTCTGTCCACTGTCGCCTTGGTTCCATTGACCTTCCGGCATCGACTCTTCGCCGTGATGCTGTTTATGCATGTACATACTTGCATGCAGTCAGGAGAGGTTGATGTCAGGTAAACACGGGGGATCGGTCCGACGCGCGTCGCGCCGCCTCCTGACCGCCGCAGTAGTCCTCGCAACATTCACCACATCGTTTGCCACGTCCACCGTGTTCGGCCAGCCGGCCGCTCATGCCGCTGAGGCGGCCGCCGACACGGTTCCGCCGGCCGCCGTGAACAGCGGAGGAACCCTGCTGCAGCAGGGTTACAAGGGCGACGCCGATGCGCTCAGCAAAGTTCAGTTCCCCAAGGGCCGGGCGAAGAGCGCACCGGAGCCCGTCGAGCAGGCGGAAAAGGAGGCGCACGAGAGCGCTGTCGCCAACGACGCCAGGACCTTCCTCGACGCGTCCGAGGCGGACAAGTTGGCCGCAGAAGCGTCAGCCGCCGCGACCGCACCCGCTACGGCACCGAATGCGCTCGAGGTGGCCGCTACGCCGCCCGCGCCGGGCACCGCCGAATGCCTCGGCCGCGACGGCGCGCACTCGGAGAACGGCACCTGGCTCAACCGGTTCCTGTGGTGTCAGCGGTATGGCATCGGTGTATCGCTGTACCAGATGGATCCGAACCTGAACATCCCGGTCTACCTCGGCAAGATCACCATGCAGTTCCAGGCCGTTGTAGAGGGCCGCAAGGATGATCGCTCGGTCCGGGTGTATTTCCATTCAGTGCCAGGCTCGGTCGTCTACGACCTGCCCGCGGCAGAGAAGGAAATCGCGCCCAGCATGTTGTTCACCATGAGCGTCGGGTGCAGTGACAGCGCGTGCTCGTCCTTCGGCCTGCCGGTGCCGCAGACGTGGAGCCTGTGGAACGACACCGACCTGTGGTGGTGGTGGGATGTCTCGTCCGACGAGACCGCCTCGACCAACCCGGACAAGGTGCTCTACCACAAATGGTACTTCACCTTCGAGGGCGCGGGCGGCGGCTATGTGTTCGACGGGCCGGCCCGTACGCCGGAGCGGACGATCCGCTGCGACTCCGCGAACTACTTCGAGCTGTTCGGGGTGGATTACCCCAAGGCCTGCATCAACGCCGAGGTCATCCCGCACCTGCAGTACACCGTCGGCGATCCCGGCCACGACGCCGTGGCCCGGCACATCCAGACCGCGCAAGACTCTCCGCTCAGTACCTACCCCATCGAGCTGGACGAGACCAAGAGCATCCCGGGCAAGTACACCGGCAACGCCGATGACCGGGGTCTGCATCGTGTGCCCTATCAGGGCGCCATCTACAACCTCAACGTCGACATGAAAAACGCGGCCTGTGGACGCCAGTATCCCTACAACGACTGGACAGGTCTGCCGCCATACGACACATCTACATCGGACTGCGACGAATATCCGTTCGCCACGACCGCTGAGGGAGCGGCGACCCGGAACTTCTCGGTCCGGGCAGTACCGAGCAGCCAGAACCGGTCCGCCGGATCGTCACTGCGCTACTACTACTTCGGCGACCGGATTCTGTACAACTACCAGGACCAGTTCTGGGTCGAGATCAAGGACTGCCTGACGTGCGGTGGCGGAGGCGGCGGCACAGTCGTCGATGAGCCGCCGTCCGTGGCCGCCGGACCGGACTACACCGGCGACGAGGGCGCTTTCGTCAACCTCTACGGCGTCGCGAGCGACGACGGCGGCGCGCCGTCGATCAGCTGGTCCTACACGGCCGGCTCGGACGTCGACGCCGGCACCACCTGCACGTTCGGCGACGTGCACTCCGCGCGTACCAGGTTCACCTGTGACGACGACGGCACCTTCACGGTCACGCTGACAGCATCGGACGGGGTGAACCCGGCGGTCAGCGACAGTGCGAACGTCACACTGGCGAACCTGCCGCCGCGGATCACGGGCGTAAGCCCGCCAAACTGGCAGGTGTACAAGGTCAACACGGTCGTGCCGCTCAACGTGACCTTCACCGATGCCCCGCACGACACACACACGTGCTCGACCACCTGGGACGACGGGACGCGGACCTCCGGGCCGGCACAGAACCACGCCTGCACGGCGAGCAACGTCTATCTGCATCCGGGCATGTACACGATCAAGACCGTCGTCACCGACGACGACGGCGCTTCGGTCGAGGCGAAGACGATGGTTGTCGTCTACGACCCGCAGGGCGGCTTCGCGACGAGTGGGGCGTACTACAACTCGCCGACCGGTGCTTATGCAGCGGACCGCCAGGCGGGCGGGCGTACGCGCCTGGAGATGAACCCGCAATACCAGCACAACGAACCGGGGCCGTCACTCACCGGAGGCCGCGTCGCCGCGACCTTCGACTCAGGCGCGTTCTCGTTGCAATCCACCAGCCTGGACTGGCTGGTGGCCGCGCCCGACGGCAAGATCGCTGTCAAGGGCAAGGGCACCGTCAACGGCACCGCCGGATACGGATTCGTGATCTACGGCTACCAGGATCCGGCGAAGGTCCGCATCGTGGTGTGGGACCTGGCGAACGGTCCGAACCCGACCGGTGCCGTCACCTATGACAACCGCGGCGGGATCGACTTCGACCTCGATCTCGCCGATCCGCAGGACCTGGACGGCGGCTCGCTGCAAGTGCATCTGTAAATCTCACTACGAGTTCATTTGTCAACGCACACCGCGGCCGGGCCGGCGTCAGCCGGCCCGGCCGTCAGCCCAGGCCGCTCTGCTCGCGCAGCTCGTCGATCAGCCGCGAGGCGCCGACGCCCTCACCCTGGACATCGCCGACCACCAGGCGCCGCCCACACGCACCATGACCCTCCAGCAGCGGGCGCGGGCTGATCGGCATCCGCGAACGCATCGCCTCCTACGGCGGTACCGTGACCGTCGATGACGACCCAGCCCGGCCGTCCGCCAGCGAGAGGCCGCAGTTCCAGCGGCCAGTGGGAAAAGCTCTTGCTCTAGCCAACGCCGAGTCCCGGGCTCGTGATGATCGCTCGCTGGAGCCGAGCGTTCTGCCGGCGCGTGCGGGGGCTCGGCTGGGTGCGGCATCGGGGGCTCGTTTGGGGGTGTCTGTGACACGAGGCCCCAAACGAGCCCTCACTAACCGGCCTGTCAGGTGCCCGACCCGCCCAAACTCGACCCCTCGGTGGGCCCGTCAGCAAGATCGACTCATCCAGACTCCCTACGGGATTCTCTCTCCACGGGGTGAACCATCTATGCCGCAATCGCGCTCTACTGGTCTGCTGGCCATCTACCCGCACATCACCAGCCGTGACCGGCAGTTGCTTCAGCTGCTCGACGACCATCAGGTCCTCACCACTGATCAGATCCACCGCATGCTGTTTAACGCGCGCCGGACCTGTCAGATCCGGCTCGGTGAGCTGACCGCCCTGGGGCTGGTGGACCGGTTCCGGTTCGCCCGCGCTGGAGGTGGCAGCCAGCCGTGGCATTGGACGCTGGGCCATCAGGGGCACCGCTTCCAGGCCGCCGCCCACCGGCGGCCCGAGCCCACCCTGCGGGCGAGCCGGCAGATCGCGCATCGGCTGTCGGCCAACCCGCATCTGACCCACCTGGTCACCGCCAACGAGTTCTTCGTTCGCCTCACCGCGCACGCCCGCGAGCATCCCGAGGCGCGGCTGCAGCGGTGGTGGTCCGAGGCGACCACCACGAGACGGTTCCGGACGGTCACCGCTGACGGGCATGGCCTGTGGAGCGTCGGCGACGCCACGGTGGGGTTCTTCCTGGAGGCCGACACCGGGACCGAACCGTTGGGTCGGGTGGTGGCCAAGCTCGACCGGTACGGGCAGCTGTCCCACCGCGGCGGGCCCCGCTACCCGGTGCTGTTCTGGCTCGGCAGCGAGCACCGTGAAGAGCACCTCCACCAACTTCTGCGCGGGCGAGGCGACGGCGTACCGGCCGCGACCGCCACCCGCGGTGGCGATCCCGCCGAAGCAGTCTGGCTCCCGGTCGGCGCCACCAGCAGAGTCCGCCTGCCCGACCTGCCCAGTGACCACGGCGAGCCGGTGGCGGACAACCCGAACTACGACGGCGGCGTGTTCGTGCTCTGACAAACCCTGACAGCCGCGTCGCTGCTGCTGTCGGCGCAGGTCACAGACCTGGCCTGATTTCCGGCCGGGCTTGTGCTGTCAGGTCACGAAGCTACGGTGCAGCTTCACCCTTCTTTGCTCGCATCGCCGCCCGTCTTCCTCCTCGGATCTGCCCGCGCCGGCGGGATCACCTGGAGCCCACCCTCTGGTGGTCGGCTCGTGATCCACGCCCCGCACCATCAGGGCAGCTTCCCGGCTCAGACGCCGCGATCCGGTGGCACCACCGCGCCCGTTCATGCCCACCCGTCACGAAGGGAGCACCGTGTCATGCCCACCCCCAGGCCGCTCACCGTTCAGGTCGTCACCGTCTGCTTCGCCGGCGGCGAAGACGCCGACTGGTTCACCGCCTCGGAGAAAGTCCACAACCATCTGCACGCTCACGGCACGCCCGCTCGCCGCTACCACGTCCGTCACCGCCGCCTCATCGGCTGGCTGACCCGCTTCCTCGGCTACCAACTGCTCGACGCCGCCCGCCGCTTCGGCGCGGTCACCATCGCCGCCGGGGGCCGCAAGAGCCGGCTGGACCTGACCGGCACCGCCGCCAAGGCCGCCCACGACGCCGCCCGACGGTGGCGCACGTGGAACGCCCACATCGCCGCCACCACCCGGTCTGCCCGCCCGTGGGAGGACTACCTCGCCCAGCACCTCGCCGACCCCGGCAAGGTCACGCTGAACGAGGCCCGCCGCCGTTTCGAGCAGCAGCCCCGGGTCCTGGCGATGCTCGCCCACTCGTTCGACCCCTACGAGCTGCCCGTCTACCAAGCCGGTGAAGGCGCCTACGTCGGGCTCTACTGGCGCCTCGCGCTGATCGGCGACGCGCTGATCACCACTGACGGTCGGCTGCTCATCGCCGCCAGCGCCTCCGTCGCTGACCGGTTCCGTTTCCTCAACGAGGGATGCGCCTACCTGCGCAGCCTGCGCTCCAACGCGCGGCTGTGCGCCGTCGCCATCGCCTAACCGCGATCGCCTGAGTCACCCGAGGAGCGGGGGGGTGCCCCCCGCGCCCCGGGCGGGGGCATGCCGCGAACCCCCGGCGCACCGAAGT
>NZ_JBSGJR010000355.1:0-7339 GCF_053605645.1 Micromonospora sp. NPDC003776 | reverse complement strand
TGTACGAGCGTGCCGCGGCGCTGACCCCGCAGCAGGACGCGGACGGCCGCGGCCGCCTGCGGCTGTCGGCGGTGCGCTGCCGGTACGACAGTGGCGAATACGTGGCAGCGGGCGCCGGGGCTGAGGCGATAGCCGGCGAGTTCGCCGGTGAGCTGCGCGCCGAGTCGCTGCTGTTGCGGGCGATCGTGGCGTGGAGCGCCGATGAGCCCGGCGAGGTGGCGGTGGGGGCGGCCGAACGCGCGCTGGAATCGGTGCCGCCCGGCTCACCGTTGGCCGGACGTATCCATGCCCATCTGGCCGGGTTCGTGGACGCGCCGGGGCCCGCGCGCCGGCACGCCGAGGCGGCCCTCGCCCTGCTCACCAGCGAGGAGGACGACCGGGGGCTGCTCGCGGCGTCCCTGCTGCAGCTGTTCTTCCAGGAGGTACGGACGGGGTTGCCCGCTCGCACCGAGTTGGTGGACCGGGCGCTGACGATGGAAGGCGATGAGCCGTCGTGGCTGGCCGGCACGATCCCGGCGGTCTGGTGGAAGTCGATTGACGACGCCGACCGGGCCCGGCAGCGGTTGCGCTGGATGCTCGGCCTCGCCATGGCCCGCGGCGATCAGCCGGTGCAGCACGAACTACTCAGCCACCTCGGGGAGACCGAACTGCTGGCCGGCTGCTGGTCCGCCGCCGAGAAGCACATCGCGGCCGCCCGGGACCTCGGTGAGCAGCTCGGCACGGGGCTCAACGGCGAGCTGTGGCTGGCGGGGCTGCTCCACGCGAACCGGGGCGACCTGGCCGAGGCCGCTGCCGTCGCGGAGGCCGGCCTGCGCCGCGCCGACGACACCGGCGACGGCTGGGTCCGGCGGATCTACCAGCATCTGGCCGGGTTCGTCGCGCTGTGCGGGGGTCGGATGGGCGAGGCGGCACGCGCGTACGGCAGCCTCGCGGCCAGCGTCGACCAGCTGGGCCTGGTCGAGCCGCTGGCTCAGCGGTTCGAGCCGGACTGGATCGAGGCGTGCGTGGGTGCCGGCGACCTGACCACCGCCCGGGCGGCGCTGGCCCGGCTCGCAAAGCGGCACGAACGGCTACCCCGGCCGTGGACGACGTTGGGCCTGGCCCGCAGTCGGGTGTTGCTGGAGAGCGCGAGCGGGACGGATCCGCTGGCTGCGCTCGACGAACTCACCGCGGCCCGGGCCGGCGTGCCCGAGGGCGTACTGCCGCTGGATCGCGCCCGCTGCCTGCTGGTCGCCGGCGTGGTGCATCGGCGGGCCCGCCGCAAGCGTGCGGCTCAGGACGCGCTGCGGGCCGCTGAGGCGGAGTTCGCCGCGATCGGTGCGCGGGCCTTCGTGGAGCGCGCCCGGGCGGAGCAGGGGCGGATCGGGGGGCGTCCGCCGGCGCCGCTGGACCTCACGGCCACGGAGGAGCGGGTGGCTCGGCTGGCGGCCCAGGGGCGCACCAACCGGGTCATCGCGGACGAGTTGTTCATCAGCCCGAAGACGGTCGAGGCGAACCTCGCTCGCATCTATCGCAAGCTGGGGATCTCCAGCCGGGCCGAGCTCGGCGCGGCCATGGCCGGCAGGTCCGGGGCCAAACGTTAGGGAAACTCCGGATTCCTGCGCGGCCGGTGGGCCATAGGTTGCTGGCATGACTCGTCGGCTGTTCCTCCTGGAACGTTACGACTGCTCCGGGGACGCCACGGCGCCCGAGCTGGCGCCGATTCCCCCGACGGCGGAAATGCGACTGGTCGCGGCGGTCCATCTGCCTGCCGACGAGGTCGTACTCGCGCTCGTGGAAGGCCCGGACGCGGAATCGGTGGCGGCCGCGGCGGCGGCGGCCAACTGGCGGGTGGATCGGTTGAACCCCGCAGCGTGGATCCACCCGCCGGAGCGGACGGCGCCCGCGTGACGGCGCATCCGCGAACCGTCGTGTGGCGGTTTTCCCGTACGAGATCGCCCCCGAGCGCGGCCGCCGCCGCTTTCGCACAATCGCGCGGCGCGATGTCACCGGCCGAGGCCGGCCTCCCGCGCGCGGACGATGGCCTCGGCGCGGTCGGCGACCCGTAGCTTGGCGAAGACGTTCGACACGTTGTTCCGCACCGTCTTCGGGGACAGGTAGAGCGCCTGGGCGATCTGGGTGTTGGAGCGCCCTCCCGCGAGCAGCTCCAGGATCTCCCGCTCCCGGGCGGTCAGCTCCGGAAACGGCGCGCTGGCGGCCGCCGGGCCGGCGGCGAAGAATTCGGCGATGCGGCGGGCGAGGGTGGCGCCGAAGACGGCGCCGCCGGAGGCGACGGTCCGGATCGCGCGGACGATCTCGTCCTGCTCGGCGCCTTTGACCAGGTAGCCGCGCGCTCCGGCACGTACCGCCATGAAGACCGTGCCGTCGTCCTCGGACATGGTGAGGACGAGCACGCCGACCGCCGGGGCGTCCGCGGCGAGGCGCCGGGTCGCCTCGATCCCGTTCAGTCCGGGCATCTGCACGTCCATGACGACCACGTCCGGTTGTGCGGACAGGGCGAGTTCGACGGCCTGGCCGCCGGTGGCGGCGGTGCCGATGACCTCGACGCCGGCCACCGAGCCGAGCAGGACCGCGAGACCATCGCGGAAGATGGGGTGGTCGTCGGCGACGATCACCCGGACCGGTTGGTCAGCCACTGCGCACCTCCGCGGCTAACGGCAGGTCGGCACGGACCAGCGTCCCCCGCCCGTCCGGGCACTCTACCTGGCAGCGGCCGCCGAGTTCAGCGGCCCGTTCGCGGATTGACAGCAGGCCGATGCCGGTGGGGGTGCCCTCGGCGATGCCGACGCCGTCGTCGCGGATCTCGACGCGCAGCAGGTTGCTGCCGGCCTCGATGCGCACGGTGCAGGTGCTGGCCCGAGCGTGCCGGACGACGTTGGTGAGCGCCTCGGAGGCGATCCGGTAGGCGGCGACCTCCACGGCGGCCGGCAGGTGTTCGAGTCCTTCGTCGCCGGTTACCTGCACGGTCAGGCCGGGTGTGCGCAGCCGGTCGGTCTGCTGGCGCAGCGCGCCGACGAGTCCCACGTCGTCCAGGGCCGGGGGGCGCAGGTCGTGCACCAGGCGGCGGACGTCGGCGAGCGCGCCGGCCACGTCTTCCCGGGCCTGCTTGAGCAGCTCGTCGACGCCCTGGCCGCGGCGCGGGTCAGGCAGCAGGTTGCGCGCGGTTTCGATGCGCAGGGCCACCCCGCCGAGCGCGGGGCCGAGTCCGTCGTGCAGGTCCCGGCGCAGGCGCCGGCGTTCCTCCTCGCGGGCGCCGACCAGCCGCTCCCGGCTCAGTTGCAGTTCGCTGGCGAGGTGACTGGAGCGGGCCGCGGCGGCCGCCTGGCGCACCACGTCGGCGAGCAGTCGTTGGTCGCGGGGCGAGAGGGCGGTACGGGGCCCGTCGGCGGCGAGGATGAGCCGCCCGACCAGCTCACCCCGGTACGTGATCGGCAGGGTCTGCGTCGAGTCGGGAGCCGTGCCGTGTTCGGCGAGGAGGGCCTGCCCGCCGGTGCGGTGGACCTCGACGGCGACATACGGTGAGCGGAACGCCTCGGCGACGCTCTGCGCGACGGCGAGCAGTTGCTCCTCCGGGCTGTCGGAGCGTTCCAGCCGCTCGGCGAGCCCGGCCACCACCCGGTACGGGTTGTGCCGCTGACCCAGCACGACCCGCTGGATGAGCAGCCACAGGCGGTGGCGCAGCGGCCCGTACACGAGCATCACGACCAGGAGCGCGACGAGCGCTGCGCCCTGTTCCGAGCGGCGGTCGCCGAGCAGGGCGGTGAGCCCGGCCAGGACGGCGGCGTCGACGACCACCACGGTGGTGGCAAGCGATCCGTAGAGGAACGTGCCGCCGAGAAGCCGGTCGATGTCGACGAGGTGGGGTCGCAGGATGCCAGCGGTGATCGCGGCGCCGGTGACCGTGACGGCCACGAACAGCGCGGCAGTCGACGCGGCCGCCGGCAGTGCCAGCGCGGTCAGCATCACCATGACGTCGACGACGCCGGCCCACATCAGCCATCGCATGCGGGTGCGTTGCAGGCCGGCGGCCCGGCGGTAGCGGCGGACCACGACGGCGAACGGCACGAGCATGCTGACCGGGACCGCCGCGTAGCCGGTACGCAGAATCATCTCCCACACCGCGTCCGGCACGGGCAGGGTCAGCAGGTCGATGCGCAGGTCGGCGGAGGCGGCGGGCACCTCGCTGCCGAACGCGTCGCCGACGCGGGCGGGTACGAAGAGCAGGCTGAGCGGGAGAACGGCGGTGGTGGCGAGGCTACCGAGGGCCGCCCACCGCCAGCGGCCCGTCGGCAGCCGACCGTCGGGATAGAACAGCAGCAGCAGCGGCAGCGAGAACAGCAGCCATGCGCCGGCCCGCTGGTAGATCCAGTAGGCCAGATCGGCACCGGGTGCCACCGGGTCGCGGGCCGTGGCGTAGGCGACCCACGAGACGGCGACCCCGTCGACCGCCCAGTGCAGGCCGGTGACGCACAGGATCCAGGAGACGGCGTTGCCCGGTACCCGGCGGAGCATCAGCGCGCCCGGTACGGCGAGCGCGAGTCCGGCGAGTCCGGTGACCCAGCCGAGTTCCAGCCCGTCGGACGCGCGTTGCTCGGCGCCGAGCGACAGGTCGAGTGCCGCCGCGATCACCGTGGCCGCGACCGCGGCCAGTGCGAATCCGGCGCCCGTCGCAGTCGCTGCCCAGCCGGCTCGCCGCCGTTCGTTCCGCACCCGGCAATGGTGGCAGCAGGCGCGTCCCGGAGTCCCGAGGACCCGTGTCCCGATCGGGTCGGGACATCGGCGGGGACTCGATCGGGGGCACCGGCCCCTGCTGCCCGGGTCGGCCGGTGCGGCACGGTTCCGGCGTACCGCGGCCGGGCCGACCGGCCGCCCGGCTTCAGGTTAGGAAACTGCCGTGACGATTCGCACCGAACCCGTTCCCGCCCGCACCGACGAGGCCGCCGCGCCGAGCGCCGCCCCGGGCCTGTCGACCGCCGCGGCCCGCCGGCTGGGGGTGGCCCTCACCGTCGGGACGCTCGCCTGGGCGGCCACCATCTTCACGGTCGGCACCAACCCCGAGGGCTCCGTGCAGCTGAGCATCAGCGACGTGGGCGGCACCCTGTTCCAGTTCGGCGTCTTCGCCCTGCTCACCATCCAGCTGAGGACCATGGCCACCGGCACGTCGAAGGTCGCGCGGGGCATGCTGCGCGTGGAGTTCGTGCTGCTGGCGCTCGCCACCGTGTGGAGCCTGCTGCACGCCGTGCCGGCGCTGCGGGACGCCGGATGGCTGATGGTCCTCGACGTGTTCTGGCCGCTGTCGATGCTCGGCATGTTCGTCATCGGCCTCAAGATCCTCTTCACCCGCCGGTGGGCCGGGCTGGCCCGGGTCTGGCCGACGGTCGCGGAGAGCTGGGCGGTGGTCACCGTTCCGACGTTCGTGATCGTCGGTGAGCCGGTGTCGAACTGGGTCGGCGGAGGGCACCTGCTGGTCGGCTACGCCCTGCTCGGCGTCATCGTGGCGCTGCGTCCGAAGTCGACCGGCGCCCGGGATTGAGAACGACGGGCATCCCCGGACACGAACGCGCCGCCGCGGTACGCACCCGCGGCGGCGCGTCGGATTCCGACGCGCCACGCGCTCGACGGCTTCCTGAACCGCAGCTGCGCCCTTCTGCTCAGCTGAGCACCTCGTAGGTGAGATGGGTGGCCCGCGGTGACTCGATGACCTCCCGTTGAACCAGCCGGGTCGGGCCGGCCAGGTCGAACAGCCGCGTGCCGCCGCCGAGCACCAGCGGTGACAGGTGGATGCGCAGTTCGTCGACCAGCCCGGCGGCGAGGCTCTGGTCGATCACGTTCGCGCCGCCCATGACGACGATGTCCTTGGCGCCCGCAGCGGCCCGGGCCTGGTCGATGGCGGCTGCCACGCCGTCGGTCACGAACCGGAACCTGGACGCGAGCCGCACCGTGCCGGGCGGTTCGTGGGTGACGACGTAGCACGGTGGTGCGGCCGACTGGTTCTGGTCGTGTCCGTACCCGACGTCGTCGTTCCAGCCGTTCGGGCCGTCCACGATGTCGAAGAGGCGCCGCCCCATCACCACGGCGCCGGTCTCCGCGAAGCTGCGCGCCAGCACCGCTTCGTCGACCGGGGAGCGCGGCGTGTCGAGCACCCACCCGTGGATCGCCTCCCCGCCGATGCCGAGGCCGTGCTGCTGGTCCACCGCAGGCCCGGTGATGTATCCGTCCAGCGACATGGAGATGTCGGCGATCACCTTGCTCATGTTCACTCCTCCTGCGTCGGTTCTCCGGTAAGACCGAACAGGTGCGCGGAACTCATCGGTGACGGGGAGCTACGCCGGGAGATGTTCGCCCATCGTTCGCCCTGCTGCTGTCCGCGTCCCCTAACGTGGTCGGCCCGGCCGGACCGCCTCAGGAGGATGCCGCGCATGTCCCTGCCATCGATCGGCCGTCGCCTGGGTGCCGAGGTCACGGCGGTGAGCCGGATCGGCGACTCTGCTGCGCACAGCGCGTTCACCGACCTGGTCCGGCACGGTGGCAGCTGGTACTGCGCCTTCCGTGAGGGCACCTCACACGTGTCGGGGGACGGGGTGATCCGGGTGCTCGCCTCACCGGACGGCCGCTGCTGGACCGATGCGGCGCTGCTGCGGCGAGACGGCGCGGACCTGCGCGATCCTCGTCTCGTGCCGCGGCCCGATGGCCGGTTGCACCTGTACGCCGCCGCGGTGACGGGCGAGGCCACGAAGTCCTTCCGCACCATGGCCTGGCTCTCCCCGGACGGACACGACTGGGGTGATCCGACCCCGGTCGGCGAGCCGGATGTCTGGCTGTGGCGGGCCGTGTGGCACGACGGTGCGATGTACGGCGTCGGCTACGCCACTCGGGAACCGCGGTTCGTCCGGCTGTACCGCAGCCGGGACGGCGTCGATCTGCACCCGGTCGTGCAGACCCTGTTCGCCGACGGCTACCCGAACGAGTCGGGCCTGGTCTTCGAGCCCGACGGCCGGGCCCTCTGCCTGCTGCGCCGGGACCGGGACAGCGCCACCGCCCAACTCGGCCGGGCCGACCCGCCGTACCGGGACTGGCACTGGACGGACCTGGGCGTGCAGGTAGGCGGTCCGGCGCTGCTCCGGCTGCCGGACGGCCGGCTGCTGGCCGGGGTCCGCCTGCTCGACGACCGACCACGTACCGCGGTCTGCGTGGTCGACGCCGAGCGCGGCGAGCTGACGGAACTGGTCAGCGTCGCTGATTAGCTTAGAGGCCGCGCAAATAGGTCAGTGGGGATCGGGCGGGTAGGAGACGGGCACAGGCATCAGTGATCATGAAGGTTCCTACGCCTAGTGATCAC
>NZ_JBSGJR010000354.1:0-7344 GCF_053605645.1 Micromonospora sp. NPDC003776 | reverse complement strand
GCGCGCGGCCGGCGAGCGGCCGGACGGCCCCACCGGGGCCGGCGCGCCGCCCGGACCGGCGGTGGCGGACCGGCCGGGGGACCACTGGGACCGGAAGGTCGCCAAGGGCCTGGCCTTCCTGCGGCGGCGGCTCTCCGGTGACTACGAGGTCGACGAGTTCGGCTTCGACCCGGAGCTGACCGACGCCGTCTTCCACCCGCTGGTCCGGCTGCTCTACCGGGACTGGTTCCGCACCGAGGTCAGCGGGATCGAGCACGTGCCCGAGGCCGGCGCGGGGCTGGTGGTGGGCAACCACTCCGGCACGGTCGCGCTGGACGCGCTGGTCCTGGCCACCGCCCTGCACGACCGGCACCCGGCCCGCCGCTACCTGCGACTGCTCGGCGCCGACCTGGTCTTCCGGATGCCGGTGGTCTCCGAACTCGCCCGCAAGACCGGCGGCACGGTCGCCTGCAACCCGGACGCGGAGCGGCTGCTCGGCAACGGTGAGCTGGTCGGGGTCTTCCCGGAGGGCTTCAAGGGCGTCGGCAAGCTCTACGCCGACCGGTACAAGCTCCAGCGGTTCGGCCGGGGCGGGTTCGTCTCGGCGGCGCTGCGCACCGGCACACCGATCGTCCCGGTGGCCATCGTCGGCGGCGAGGAGATCTATCCGATGCTCGCCGACATCAAGCCGCTCGCCCGGCTGCTCAAGCTGCCGTACTTCCCGGTGACGCCGACCTTCCCCTGGCTGGGGCCGCTGGGCATGGTGCCGCTGCCGAGCAAGTGGCTGATCGAGTTCTGCCCGCCGATCCCCACCGCGCACCTGCGTGACTCGGCGGACGACCCGCTGGTCGTGTTCAATCTCGCCGACCAGGTCCGGGAGACCATCCAGCAGACCCTGCACAAGCTCCTGGAACGCCGCCCCGACCCCTTCGGCCCCTGACCGCCCGCGAGCCCGCGAGCCCGCGAGCCCGCGCGCCCCTGCACATTCACGGAAAGAGTGGCTATTCCAGCGCGGATGGCCACTCTTTCCGTGAATCAGCGCCCTGAGGGAGGGCGGGGGTCAGTCGGGGTGGTGCTGGCGGCGGCGGTGCAGGGCCAGGCCGGCGGTGACCGCGCCGGCGACCAGACCGGCGGCGGCCGTCGACGGTACGGCGATCTTGACCGCCCGCCGTCCGGTCCGGAAGTCGCGGACGTCCCAGCCGTGCTCGCGGGCCCGGCGGAGCAGCGCCGGATCCGGGTTGACCGCCACCGGGTGCCCCACCGCGGAGAGCATCGGCAGGTCGTTGGCGGAGTCGCTGTAGGCGGCGCAGCGGCTCAGGTCCAGCCCCTCCACAGCGGCGAGTTGGGTGATCGCCTCGGCCTTGGCGGCCCCGTGCATCAGGTCGCCGACCAGCCGGCCCGTGTACGCGCCGTCGACCACCTCGGCGACCGTGCCGATCGCGCCGGTCAGCCCCAGCCGGGCCGCGATCACCCGGCCGATCTCCACCGGGGCGGCGCTGACCAGCCAGACCCGCTGACCGGCGGTCAGGTGCCGCTGGGCGAGCTTGCGGGTGCCGGCCCAGATCCGCGGGGCCATCAGCTCGTCGAAGATCTCCTCGGCGAGGCGTTCGACGTCGTCGACCCGCCAGCCCTGAATGAAGGCGAGCGCCGCCTCCTTCGCCTGCGACATGTCCCCGGCGTGCTCGGTGGCGAGCAGCCGGAACTTCGCCTGTTGCCAGGCGAACCGGGCCAGGTCACCGGTGGTGAAGTACTTCCGGGCGGCCAGTCCGCGGGCGAACCAGTAGATGGAGGCGCCCTGCATCATCGTGTTGTCCACGTCGAAGAAGGCCGCCGCCGAGGGATCCGGCGTGGGGGCGGCCGGGGGTGCCTCCGGGGTCTCCGACCAGCCGGCGGTGTGCCCGTGGACATCGGTGCTGACGGTCACCTTGCGGGGTCCGGACATGGCGATCTCCCTCCCCTCGACGACCGCGTACGCCCTCCGTTCCGAGCGTATCCGGCGGTCCGTGACAGCCGGATGTCCGGCGGGCGAAGTGTGGCGGCTGTCCCGCCGCCGTCAGCGGTTGCCGGGGCAGGCGGCCGGGGTCGGGCCGAGGGCGTCGCTGGCGGTCGGGGCGGCCAACCCGCAGGCGATCGCCTCGCGGAGGCCGTCGGCCCGCTTGCCCGCCGCGTCGAGCAGGGCGAGGGACTGACGGGTACGCTCCCGCTCGATGTGGTCGGCCCGGTCCAGCAGCCCGCTGACCGCCCGCCGCTGGCCGGTGAGGAACGCGTCGATCGCGTCCAGGCCGGTCGGATCGGAGCGCTGGGCCGCGACCGTGGTCAGCAGGCGTACGCCCTGGCGGGTGTCGGAGTCCATGTCGTCCAGCACGGCCCCGAACCCGAGCCGGTCGCCCCGTACGGTGGCCGCCTCGTCGAGTCGGGTCCGGGCGAAGTCGAGGAAGAGCTGGCCGCGGCTGATGTCCGAACTGGCCAGTGCGAGCTGGGCGCGTTCCGTGGAGCGCTTCATGCCGTAGAGGGCGTCGCCGGGCAGCGCGTTCTCGCTGGCGGCGGAGATGCCGGAGAGGGCCACCGCCCCGGCGGCGATGCCGACCAGGATCGCGCCCCGGGCCCGGGCCCGCCGGCCGGTCACCGCCGGCAGCAGCGATCCGCGTACGCCGGTGGCCGCCGCGGTGCTCTCCGTCTTCGCCGGCGCGCCCATGCCCTCCCGCTCGGCGGTGGCGACGAGCATCGCCCGCAGCCCGGTGCGGAACTCGCCGTCGACCTCGACGGTCGGCCGTTCGGCGGTGAGCTGCTGACTCACCGCGACGAGGGCGGCGAGTTCGCCGTCGGCCGGGGAACGGAGGTGGTGCCGCCGACCGCCGTTGGCCTCGTCGAGGAGCTGCGCGAAGCGCTCGGCACGCCGACGGGAGAAGAGGTTGCTGTCCACCGCAGGCACCCCCTCTCGCTGGTCACGGCCCGGGTTGGCCGTCGTCGTCACCAGCGACCGGTGGCAGCGTGACGCCGACGGTCACCGGGGAGGCAGACCGTGCCCGCCGGACCGGGTGGCCCGGGGGACGCCGGGACAACCACTGGTCGCACCCGGAGAAACGGTCCGCGCCGGGTGCCGGTTACGGCCGGGTGGGCGGCGAAATCACGAAGCGTGATCGTCGTCACGAGCCGCCGAGGGTACGCGCGCCCGCGCCCGGCGGGTCGCCGGGCGCGTGGAACGGAGCAGGGGGATCAGGGTTGGAAGCCGTCGGGCAGCAGCCGGGCCAGGGCCCGGACCGCCCGGTACTGCAGCGCCTTGATCGCACCTTCGTTCTTGCCCATGGCGCGGGCCGTCTCAGCCACCGAGAAGCCCTGGAGGAAGCGGAGCACGATGCACTCCTGCTGCTCCGGGTTGAGTTGCTTGACCGCGGTGAGCAGCGCGACGTTGGTGATGTGCTCGACCACCGCGGCCTCCGGGCTGCCCTCCGGCCCGCGGTCCTCCCGGTCGGCGTCGAGCACGTCGCCGGTGGTGACCTCCAGCCGGTAGCGGCCCGACTTGAAGTGGTCGGCGACCAGGTTTCGGGCGATGGTGACCAGCCAGGCGCCGAGGTCGCGGCCCTGCCAGGTGAAGCTGCCGATCCGCTTGAGCGCCCGGAGGAAGGTGTCCGAGGTGAGGTCCTCGGCGAGCTGCCGGTTGCCGACCCGGAAGTAGACGAACCGGAACACGGTGTCCACGTACCGGTCGTAGATCAGGCCGAACGCCTCGGCCTCGCCGGCCTGCGCCCGCTCGACGAGCGCCCAGACCTCGGTCGCCGGGTCGGACGGGTCGGGGCGGCTCGGGTAGCCGGCGGCCGGGGCGGCCGGCACCACGGGCAGGACGGCCGTGTCGGCGGCCGGCACGGCCGGCAGCACGGCGGTCTCGGCGGCGGACGGCTCCGGGTCGGCCTGGGCCTCGCCGCGGCGGCCCTGGGCCGGCATGGTCGGCCGGGACGGTGAACTCAACCGGGCACCGGCGGTCTTCGCGTTGCTCCCGGGCACCGCGGGGCGCGCCGGTGCCTCGTTGGGGTGGGTGCGGCCACGGCTCCGCCGGGTCCCGTCGCTCCGTACCGCCGCGAGGCTCCACATGCCGTCCGACGGCTCCAACCGCTCGTTGACCGGGGTCCGCTGGGTCGGGCCGGTCACCCCGGCCGGCCGTTCGGCGTAGCCGAAGGTGGTCACCGCGCCTCCCCGCTCCACGCGGGGCACGGCCGGGCCGCACGCCGCGGGGGCGCGGCGGGGCCGGGTACGACCCGGCCGGGCAGGGCCGTCCGGGGACGTGCCGACGTGCGGCAGGTCCCCTTGAGGTGCTGGTCCAATGCGCTCAGTGGCACGGGGGCCTCCTCGGGCTGAGGGGTGTCGACTCACGGCAAATGGGGTGAGCCGACCCGAGTGATGATAGGGCCAACGTCACCCGCGTGTGGCAAGTCCGTTACACAGAGCGGAAGTATTTCCCGCCCCGTCGCACAACTGGCGGACCCGTTGTCCGTCGTGTGCGGTTGACTTTCGCGCCGGATCCTGGTCCGCAGTGGAAAGTCCAGGTCGGAGCGATTTCCGTGCCGCCTTCGGCGTGTCGCGGCGACCGTCCCGTGGGGCGGTTTCCGGCTGCCCGTGCGCCCCGCCGGGCGGAGCTGTCGGGTTCAGCTCGCCATGCCGGGGAAGGTCGGCGGCCGGTCCGCACGGTCCCGTCGGCGGGATCGCGGGGCGTGGCCCGGCGGACGCGGCTGTGCCAGACTCAGCCACCGTGCAGGACGCAGCCGACAGCTCCGTGCCGAACCTCGCCGACCGGCTCCGCCGGGCGGCCGCCGCTCACGGCGACCGCCCCGCGCTGCACTGGCGCGACCGGACCCTGAGCTGGTCCGAACTGGATGCCGCGGTCACCGCCACCGCCCGCGCGCTGGCCGGCACGGCACCCCGGGTGGCCGGCGACGCCCACCCGCCGCGGGTCGCGATCGCCTTCGGCAACACCCCGGACTTCGTGGTCACCTACCTCGCCGTGCTGCGGGCCGGCCTGGTGGCGGTGCCGGTCAACCCGGGCTTCACCGCCCGGGAGCTGCGGCACCTGCTCACCGACTCGGGCGCGGCCGTGCTGGTCTGCGCCGCCGAGGTCCGGGACCGGATCGCGGTTGACGAGCTGCCCGCCCTGGCCGCCGTACACACCACGCCGCCGGTCACCGACGGTGACGGGCCGGCCGAGCTGCCCACGCGCGGCGGGGACGACCTGGCCGTGTTGCTCTACACCTCTGGCACGGAGGGCCGGCCCAAGGGCGCGATGCTGTCGCACCGCGCGCTGGCGGCGAACCATGAGCAGCTCGACCGGATCACCCCGCCGGTGGTCGGCCCCGACGACACCGTCCTGCTCGCGCTGCCGCTCTTCCACGCGTACGGGTTGAACTCGGGGCTGGGGGCCGTGGTGCACCACGGGGCGACCGGGGTGCTCGTCGACGAGCCGGGGGGCGACGGGGGACTGGCCGAGATCGCCCGGCACCGGGTCAGCGTGCTGGTCGGCGTACCGTCGATGTTCCTGGGCTGGGCCGACACGGAGGGTGACGTGGCGGCGGCGCTGGCCTCGGTCCGGGTCGCGGTGTGCGGGGCGGCCCCGCTGCCGCCCGCGGTCGCGGCGCGCTTCACCGAACTCACCGGGCACCCGGTGCACGTCGGGTACGGGCTCACCGAAACCGCGCCGGTGCTCACCTCCACGCTCGTCGACGGGGAGCCCCGACCGGGCTCGATCGGCCGTCCGCTCCCCGGCGTGGAGCTGCGCCTGGTCGGGGCGGACGGCGTGGACCTGTGGCGGGACGGGGTGCCCGCCGTCGAGGAGAACGCCGACGAGCTGGACCTCTCCGACGAGCCGTCGGGCACGGACCCGGGGCAGATCGTGGTCCGCGGCGCCAACCTGTTCAGCGGCTACTGGCCGGACGGGCGGGGCGGGCCGGACCCGGACGGCTGGTGGGCCACCGGCGACGTCGCCTACGCCGACGAGGACGGGAACCTGTACCTGGTCGACCGGCTCGGCGAGCTGATCCTGGTGAACGGCTTCAACGTCTACCCGCACGAGGTGGAACTGGTGCTCGAGGCGCATCCCGGGGTGGCCGAGTCGGCCGTCCTGGGGGTGCCGCACCCCCGGACCGGGGAGACTGTCCGGGCGTACGTGGTGCGGGCGGTCGGTGTGCCGGTGACGGTGGAGGAGCTGCTCGGCCACTGCGCGCGTAACCTGGCCCGGTTCAAGTGCCCGACCGCCGTCGAGTTCGTCGACAGCCTGCCGTACTCGGCGATCGGCAAGGTACGCAAGACCGAGCTCCGCCCGGCGGCGCCTTCGGCACCCGCCCCGGCACCGCCGACCCAGATCCGCACGGAGGTATCCGATGTCCAGCAGTGACGCCCGGCTCACCCTGATCACCCGGCCCGGCTGCCACCTGTGCGAGGACGCGAAGGCGGCGCTCGACCGGGTGGTGGCGGTCACCGGCGACCGCTGGATCGAGAAGGACGTGACCGGCGACATCGAGCTGGAGCGCGACTACGGCGACCGGCTGCCGGTGGTGCTGCTCGACGGCAAGGAGCACGGCTACTGGCGGGTCGAGGAGGACCGGCTGTTGCGGGACCTGACCACGCCGCAGCTCTGACCCGCCCTCTATCGTGCAGCGATGACCACTGTGCGGCGCCATCTGGTGTGGGACTGGAACGGGACCCTCCTCGACGACCTCGACCTGGTGGTACGGGCCACCAACGTCGCCTTCGCCAGCGCCGGCGGCCCGGTGGTCAGCGCCGACGAGCACCGGGTGCGGTTCCGCCGCCCGATCGCCGACTACTACGCGGAGATGCTCGGCCGGGCGATCGACGACGAGGCGTTCGGCGCGCTGGACCGGATCTTCCACGACGCGTACCGGGCGGGGCTGACCAGCTGCGCGCTGGCCGCGGACGCGACCGCCGCGATCGCCGCCTGGCCGGGCAGCCAGTCCCTGCTGTCCATGTGGTTCCACGACGAGCTGGTCCCGACGGTCCGGACGTACGGGCTGACCCCGCACTTCTCCCGGATCGACGGGCTCCGGGTCGCGGTGGGTGGCGGGCCGAAGGCTGAGTGGCTGGAGAAGCACCTGGCCGAGCTGGGCCTGGACGGCCGCGAGGTGGTGCTGATCGGCGACTCCCTCGACGACGCCGATGCGGCGCTGTCGGTCGGCGGTGCCTGCGTCCTCTACACCGGCGGCCTCTCCGACCCGGCCCGCCTCCGCGCCTCCCACCACCCCACCGCCGACACCCTCACCCAGGCCGTGCAGATCGCCCGCACCCTCCCCTGACCCCTACCTTGTTGATCAAGGAGTTGGCGTCTGGAATCCGCCCGGTCCAGACGCAAACTCCTTGATCAAC
>NZ_JBSGJR010000353.1:0-7365 GCF_053605645.1 Micromonospora sp. NPDC003776 | reverse complement strand
TGCTGCTGAGTTCAGCCCGTCTCGCGCGCGCGGCTGTGTTTCCCCGGCGGCGCTCGCGGCGTTCCCGCCGCCGCACCCGCGCCAGGCGGCGGGAAGGGGTGACTGGGCGTAGCCGGCCACGGATTGCGGTGCGCCGGCTACGAGCTTGCTGTCGTGAACGACTCAGCTGCCGGGGCCGGTCACCTCAGCGGCTCCCCTGGCGGGCGGGTGAGCAGCGCTCACCTGAGCTGCCCCGCGAACGGTCGTGTCGCAACCCGCGTCCGAGTTCATAGACTCCGTTCATGGTGAACCGACCCCCGGTCGTCGACGCGTTCGGCCGGGAGCTCGCGGCGCTCGGCTGGGTCACCGACCTGCTGGTCGCGGGATCCCTGGCCACCGGCGACT
This sequence comes from Micromonospora sp. NPDC003776, assembly GCF_053605645.1. NCBI lineage: Bacteria > Bacillati > Actinomycetota > Actinomycetes > Micromonosporales > Micromonosporaceae > Micromonospora > Micromonospora sp. NPDC003776. The sequence continues at coordinate 6,981 of NZ_JBSGJR010000353.1, read as the reverse complement.
ACCTCCCGGGCGTCAGCGACCTCGACCTGGTCGCGGTGACGGACGGCCCGGTCGACGCCGGCCGGCAGGCCGCGCTCGCCGGCGTGCACCGTCGCCTCGACGAGGGGGTCGGCTCCGGCGCCAACCTGGGCTGTGTCTACGTCGACGCCGCGACGGTTCCCGACCTCCCGGTGCGGCATCCGACGTGGACCCACGGCCAGCTCGTCCAGCGCATCCTCTCCGGGATCACCCGGGCCGAGCTGGTCCGGCACGGGTACCCGATCTTCGGTCGGGCGCCGCGCGACGTCCTGCCGCCGATGGCCGACGACGACATCCGGGCCGCCGCCCATGCCGAACTCACCGGCTACTGGGCCTGGGCGGCTCGCCGTCCGTGGCTGTGGCTGGACCCGGCGCTCGCCGACCTGGGGCTCACCTCGATGGCCCGGGGCCGCCACGCGCTCGGCACCGGCGCGCTGCTCACCAAGACGGCAGCGGTCCGGGAGGCCGCCGCCCCGGCCTGGCTGATCGACCAGTTGAGCGCCCGGCGGCGCGGGGAGCCGGTCGCCTCGCCCCGGTTCCGGACCGCCCTGATCGCCTGGCGGGACGCCCGCCGGACCGTGGCCCGCGCGCGACTGCCCATTCCAGGAACCGGGTCGGGGGGACGATGACCACCGCGAAGAGGTACGCCGAGTTCGCCACCCGCGAGGCGCACGGGGTGTCACCCGCGTACGAGCGGCTGGCGCTGGCGGTGTCCCGCGACGACGAGCTGCTCGCCCTGATCGACGCGCTGCCGCCGGCCAAGCGGCAGCCGAACCTGCTCTTCGCGGTGGTCCGCCTGCTCGGCGGCCCGGTCGAGGACCCGGCCGCCTTCCACGACCACACCATCGCGAACTGGCCGGCGATCGAGGCGGAGATCCGCACCCGGGCCACCCAGACGAACGAGGCGGGGCGGTGCGCCGTACTGCTGCCGGTGCTGGCGTCGCTGCCGCAGCCGCTCGCCCTTCTGGAGGTGGGCGCGTCCGCCGGCCTCTGCCTCTACCCCGACCGGTACGCGTACCGCTACGGCGACCGGGTGCTCGGCGTGGGCGCCCCGGTCCTCGACTGCGCGATCACCGGCACCGTACCGCCGGACCGCTGGCCCGAGGTGGTGTGGCGGGCCGGGCTGGACCTCAACCCGCTCGACGTGACCGACCCGGCGGACGTCGGGTGGCTGGACGCCCTCATCTGGCCGGAGCGCGCGCACCGCCGCGACCGGCTGCGCGCGGCGGCGCGGGTCGTTGCCGCCGACCCGCCGCTGCTGGTCCGGGGCGACCTGGTGGACGACCTGCCGGCGCTGGCCGCGCGGGCACCGGCCGGCGCGACCCTGGTGGTCTTCCACACCTCGGTGCTGTACCAGGTACCCGCACCCCGGCGGGACGCGTTCGTCGAGCTGGTCGGCGCGTTGCCCGGGCACTGGGTCGCGAACGAGGCCCCGGAGGTGCTGCCCCACGCGGCGTTGCCGGAGCAGCCGGGCGGGACGTCCCACAACGTGCTGGCGCTGGACGGGCGGCCGCTCGCCTGGACCCGGGGACACGGGCAGGGCATCACCTGGTTCGCCTGACCCGCGTCCTGCGGACCGGGCACGGTCGGGTGGAGGGCGCCGCTTCTCGCAGTCCTGCCGTCACCGGCCGTCGGCGCGCGCCGCCGGTCACCCGTCAGTGGGGCGCGACCTCCGCGAGGCGGATGGTGAGGAAGGCGCGTTCGGCCTCGTTGTCGACCAGGGCCAGCGCCGCCCGGTACGCCTCCGCCGCCGCCTCGGGCCGGTCGAGCCGGCGCAGCAGGTCGGCGCGGATCGCCGGGAGGTAGTGGTAGCCGGCCAGCCGAGGGTCGGCAGCCAGCGTGTCGACCTCCGCGAGGGCCGCGCTCGGCCCGTCGACCATGGACACCGCGACCGCGCGGTTCAACGCGACCACCGGGGACGGCCAGCGTTTCAGCAGTTCGTCGTAGAGGCGGACGATCTGCGGCCAGTCGGTCGCGGCGTAGCTGGGCGCCACGGCGTGCAGCGAGGCGATGGCGGCCTGGAGGGCGTACCGGCCGACCCGCCCGGTGCGGAACGCGCCGAGGACGAGCGCGTTGCCCTCCTCGATGGCGGCCCGGTCCCACGCCGAGCGGTCCTGCTCCTCCAGCGTGAGCAGGCGACCCGCGTCGTCGGTGCGGGTGGCCCGGCGGGCGTCGGTGAGCAGCAGCAGCGCGAGCAGACCGCGTACCTCGGGCTCGTCGGGCATCAGCGCCAGCACCATGCGGGTCAGGTGCACGGCGCGGGCCACCAGGTCGGCGCGGACCAGGCCGGTGCCGGTGGGCGCGGTGTGCCCGGTGGTGAAGAGCAGGTGGATCACGGTCAGCACGGCGTCCAGCCGCTCGGGCAGTTCGGCGGCCTCGGGCACCCGGTAGGGGATCCGGGCGGCGGCGATCTTCTTCTTGGCCCGGGTTACCCGTGCGGCCATCGTGGTCTCGGAGACCAGGAACGCTCGCGCGATGTCGCCGGTGCTCACCCCGCAGACGAGGCGCAGGGTCAGCGCCACCTGGGCCTCCCGGGCCAGCGCCGGGTGGCAGCAGGTGAACACCAGTCGCAGTCGGTCGTCGGGCACGGCGTCCTCCCCGGGCTCCGTCGGATCCTCGGCCTCCGCCGGCTCCACCAGCAGCGGCATCTTCGACCGGAACACCTTGTCCCGGCGTAGCACGTCGAGGGCCTTGCGCTTGGCGGTGGCGGTCAGCCAGGCGCCGGGCTTGTCGGGTACGCCGTCGCGCGCCCACGCCGCCAGCGCGGCCAGGTAGGCGTCCTGCACGCACTCCTCGGCCACGTCGAGGTCCCCGGCGACGCGCGCCGTCGCGGCGAGCACGAAGGCCCACTCGCGACGGTGCGCGTCCGCCACGGCGCGTTCCGCCGCGACCGTACCGGCGTCGCTCACTCGGCCGGGGGCGTGAAGAGCGGCCGGACCTCGACCCCGCCGTCGATGGTGGCCGGGTTCAGCTTGGCGATCTTCAGGGCGACGTCCAGGTCGGGTGCCTCCAGGATGAAGAACCCGGCGACGACCTCCTTCGCCTCGATGAACGGGCCGTCGGTGACCAGGTCGCCCCGGATCGCCGTGGCGGTGGTGCTGGGCTGGAGCGCGAACCCCGTGACGATCTGCCCGCCCAACTCCTCGACCTGGGCCGGGTACCGGTCGAGCAGCGCCAGGTAGTCCGGCGTGATCTCCATCGGGTCGGCCGGCGCGGGCGAGTAGATCAGGACTGCGTACTGGGCCATCAGACTCTCCTCTGTTCGGTGTCTTGCCATCCCGACGGGCGGGGCCGACCGGATTCGACAACCGGCCCGGAAAATTTTCCCCGGGCCCGATGATGATCTCGGGTCGGCGGCCGGTGGCGTCGACCTGTCATCATGCCCGCATGGCGTGGCCACCGAAGCGGCCGTGGAAACCGAACCCGTTGGCGGCGCTGGTGGTCGGCGTACTGGCCGGCTGGATCCTGCTGGCCGTGCTGATGAACGGCGAGTCGCTCGACCGGGCCGACAAGGCGGCGGGTGTGGTCGGCATGCTGCTCGCGCTGGGGGGCCTGGTGGTCACCCTCATGGAGCTGGCCCGACGCGGATCGACGGGGGACACGGCGGAGCCGGCGCAGCCGCGGACAGCGCTGCTCGCGCGGCGCAGCGTGCTGGCCGCTGCCGCGGCCATGGGTGTCGGCCTGCTCGTCGTGTTCCTGGTCGGGCTGGGCGGGGGCGGCGAGCCCGACGCCGCCGGCGGTCCCACCCCGAGCCCGACCAGCGTCGCTCCGGCCAGCTCCGCCCCGGAATCCACCGGACCGGCAACCGCTGCCGCCGAGCGCTGTGCCCCGCCGCCCGCCGCGGCGGCGTCCCCGGCCGTCGCCGAACCCTCCTCCACCTCCGCGGCGGCGTTCCCGGCTGCCAGCGCCTCCGCCGAGGTGATCCGCCACGACGGCCTGCTGGTGCTGTCCCGCGGCTACTACGCGGATCTCGACTCGCTCTGCCCGGACTGGGACGTGGCCGAGCTGCTCGGCTCGAGCGGCGGGGACATCGGCAACGACGGGGAGGGCCTGGTGCGCAACCCGACGGCCGGGGTCCAGATCGCGGCGGTGCCGAGCGATGCCCCGGCCACCTACGCGATGTGCGCCGCGAACACCGACTACCTCGCCGAGACGCTGACGTACCAGGACCTTCGGGTCGGGGACCGGTACTGCGTACTGACCGACGACGGGCGGCGCAGCCTGCTCACCGTACGGCGGAAGTTCGCCGTCGGGGACCGGACCAGCGTCCAGGTGCAGGTGCGTACCTGGGCGCAGCGGCAGGAGGGCGAGAAGACCGACTACGGGCCGTGGATCGTCGGCGGGATCATCCTGCTGGTCCTGCTCGGCGGCGGTGCCAAGAAGGCCACCTCGGGCGACGGCACGACCGCCGACTGAGATGGGACCGTCGGTGACCATGGGGTCACCCGACGCGCGCCGACCGACTAGTGTGGACGGTCCCGAGACGACGGGAGATCGCCATGCGGGTCCCTCGCCCCACCGCCCTCGCGCTGCTGCTGCTGCCGCCGGCCTGGGGGCTGGTCGCCGGGTGGTGGACGCCGCGCGGCCCGGGCACCGTGGGCACGGCGCTCGCCTCGATCGGGATCAGCCTCGCCGTCGGGCTCGCGGCCGGCCGGCTGAGCCGCTCCCGGTGGGCGATGCTCGCCGCGCCGCTGCTCTTCGCCGTCGCCGTGGAACTGGTCCGGCTGCGGCTGCGCGGGCCGACCGTCGACCGGCCGCACCTGACGCCGTTCGGGATGGTGAGCCTGCTCGCCGGGCGCGGCGTGCACGGGCTGCTCTCGCTGCTGCCGCTGCTGGTGGGCGCGGCGTACGGGGCCGGGCTGGCCCGCCGGGCCGCCGGTGCTCCCCCGCGCCGGCCGGTGCCGCGCTGGCTCGGCCGAGGCGTCGTCGGGCTGCTCGCCGCCCTGCTGGCCCTGGTCGCCGTCGGCGCCGCGGTGCCCGCCCGGACCGCCGCGATTCCCGGCGGGATCGCGGAGTTCGACACCGTCCACTCGGCCGGACGCGACCTGGGCCTGCTGATCCGGGGCGCCGATCCGCGCGCCCCGGTCCTGCTGGTGGCGCCCGGCCCGCCCGGCGGCTCGGAGACCGGCTCGGTCCGCCGGCACCTGGCCGGCCTGGAGCGGCGCTTCGTGGTGGCCACCTGGGACCGCGCCGGCGCGCCCCGGTCTTGGTCGGCGTTCCGGTCCGCGGCGGACTGGACCCTCGATGACGAGGTGAACGACCTGCTGGCGGTCACCCGGCACCTGCGCCAGCGGTTCGGCCGCGACCGGGTCCACCTGCTCGCCCACTCCGGCGGCACCATCCCGGGCCTGCTCGCCGTCCAGCGGCACCCCGAGCTCTTCGCCGCGTACGTGGGGGTAGGGCAGGTGGTGAGCCTGCGCGAGGCGGACCGCAGCGAGTACGCGGACATGCTCGCCTGGGCCCGGCGGACCGGGCGGGCCGACCTCGCCGAGCGGATGGCCGCCCAGGGGCCGCCGCCGTACCGGGACATCTGGGCGTACGAGCCGCTGCTGGCCAACGAGCCGGGGGCGTTCGCGTTCGACCGGACCGGTGCCGGCGAGGACGAGACCGGGGTGGTGAGCAACCTCGGGGTGCCCGAATACAGCCCGCTGGAGAAGGCGCACCTGTTCGGCTTCCTCGACGGCTGGGACGTGCTCTACCCCCGGCTCCAAGACCTCGACTTCCGGCGGGACGTGCGGGAGCTGCGGGTGCCGGCGTGGTTCGTCGACGGCGCGCAGGAGGTGCCGGGCCGGCTGCGCCTCTTCGACGAGTGGTACGCGCAGCTCCAGGCCCCGAGCAAGGACCACCTGGTCATCCCCGGCGCCGGGCACCGGTCGCTGTTTGAGCGGCCGGAGCCGTTCGTCGCGTACCTGGACCGGGTGCGGGACGCAGCGGGCGCGCCCGGCGACTAGGGTCGACGTTCATGATCGAACCGGGCTGGTTGACCGAGACCCGCGCCGCGTACGACACCGTGGCGGTGGACTACGCGCGACTGCTCCCCGGGGTGGTGGAGGGTCCGCTCGACCGGGCCATGCTCGCCGCCTTCGCCGAACTGGTCGGTCCCGGCCGGCCGGTGCTGGAGGTGGGCTGCGGCACCGGCCGGATCACCGCCCACCTGCACGGGCTGGGCCTGGAGGTGGCCGGCGTCGACCTGTCACCGGGCATGGTGGAGGTGGCCCGCCGGACGTACCCGGAGCTGCGCTTCGAGGTCGGCTCGATGACCGACCTGGCGGCGCCCGACGGTGGGCTCGCCGGGCTGGTCGCCTGGTACTCGGTCATCCACCTGCCGCCGGAGCTGCTGCCCGGGGTGTTCGCCGGGTTCCACCGGGTGCTCGCGCCGGGCGGTCACCTGCTGCTCGCGGTCAAGGCCGGCGACCGGCGGATCCGCCTCCAACAGGCGTACGGCCACCAGGTCGGGTACGACGTGTACTGGCTGCCGCCCGAGCGCCTGACCGCGCAGCTCACCGACGCGGGCTTCGCCGTGCACGCCACGCTGGTCCGCGAGCCCGAGGGTCCGGACCGGGGACCCCAGGCGTTCCTGCTGGCCACCCGGCCGGCCGAGGCGGAGGAGTAGTCGTGAGCGTCGCCCTGTTCACCCTCGGCGGCACCATCGCCATGGCGGGCACCCGCGGGGGAGTGGTCAGCCGGCTGACCGGCGCCGACCTCACCGCCGCCGTACCCGGGCTCGCCGAGATCCCGCTCGACGTGCGGGACGTCGAGGCGGTGCCCAGCGCCGCCCTGACGTACCCGCAGCTCCTGATGCTGGTCGACGCGGCGGGCGCCGCGGTGGCGCAGGGAGCGACCGGCGTGGTGGTCACCCAGGGCACCGACACCCTGGAGGAGACCGCCTACCTCGCCGACCTGGTCTGGCCGCACCCGGCGCCGCTGGTGGTCACCGGCGCCATGCGCAACCCCACCCTGGCC
>NZ_JBSGJR010000352.1:0-7372 GCF_053605645.1 Micromonospora sp. NPDC003776 | reverse complement strand
GCGGGGCGTCCACCGGCCCGGCGCGCAGCACGCCGGAGAAGACGGTCACGTGCTCGGTGACCCCCGCCTGGTGCGCGGGGGAGAGCTGCGCCGTCACCCTCGACGGCGTCCAGCACGGCCAGGTTGCTGGCGTGCAGCGCCCGCCACTGCGGGGCGACGGTACGGTCCCCGAGCAGCCGGATGCTCTCCGACAGGCAGGCCCGCGCCCCCGCCCAGTCGCCCTGGTCACGCAGGATCTCGGCCCGCCCGTGCGCCACCGCCGCCCGGGTCTCGTCGGAGCCGCTGAGTTCCGCCTCCCGTTCCGCCCGGGACAGCACCGCCAGCGCGCGGTCGTGGTCGCCGCGCCGCCACAGGTTGCTCGCCAGGCGCAGCCGCATCTCCGGGATGTCGTCCTGGATCCCCAGCTCCTCGAACCAGGTCAGCGCCTCCTCGTGGAACGCGGTGGCCCGGGCCGCCTCGCCCCTGCGGTCGAGCAGATCGGCCAGCGAGGTGAGGGCGAACGACATGCCCCACCGGTCGCCGACCTCGCGGTAGTGGGCCAGCCCCGCGTGCAGGTCGGCCTCGGCCGTCTCGTCGGAGAGGCCGGCGTTCAGCAGGGCGTGCGCCTGGAACAGCCGGGCGGTGCCGGCCACCCACGGGTCGCGGTCGGCGAAGAGGGCGGCGATCTCGTCCGGTGCCTCCGGCGGCAGCCCGCTGCGGAACGAGGCGAAGACCAGCCCCACCAGCCGCAGCACGGGGTGGGCCTGCTCGTGGCCGGTGGCCAACGTCGCCGCCCGTTCCAGCCAGTCCAGCCCGGTGGAGAGGTCGTTGCGGGTGGAGACCAGGTTGAGCGCCGCCAGGGTCAGGGCCACCGCCAGCCGGTCCGCCGGGGCGTCCCCCGCCGCCACCGGCGGCAGCGCGAAGACCTGGGCGGCCAGTTCGGCGCCCTCGGCGCGCCGGCCGCTCAGCCACCAGTACCAGCCGAGCGCGGCGGCGTACCGGACCGCGACCGGGGTGTCCCCGACGGCGACGGCGTATCGCAGGCCGGTGTGGAGGTTGTCGTGGTCGGCGTCGAGCCGGCGGAGCCAGCGCAGCTGCTCCCCGGTACGCAGCCACGGCTCGGCCTCCTCGGCGAGGGCGAGGTACTCGAGGGCGTGCGCCTGCCGGACGCCGTCGGCCTCCCCTGCCTCGGCCAGCCGCTGCCGGCCGTACTCGCGGATCGTCTCCAGCATCCGGTAGCGGGGCTCGGCGTCACCGACGGCCACCACCAGCGACTTCTCCACCAGGGCAGCGAGCCGGTCGAACACGGTGCCCGGATCGCCGCAGACCCGCTCGACCGCTGCGAGGGTCGCCCCGCCGGCGAAGACCGCCAACCGCCGCCACAGCGCCCGCTCCCCGTCGTCGAGCAGGTCCCAGCTCCAGTCCACCACCGCGCGCAGCGTCTGGTGCCGGGGCAGCGCCGTCCGGCTGCCGCCGGTCAGCAGCCGGAACCGGTCGTCCAACCGCTCGTCGACCTGCGCCGCGGTGAGCGAGCGCAGCCGGGCGGCGGCCAGCTCGATGGCGAGCGGCATGCCGTCCAGCGCCCGGCAGATCCGCACGACCGGGCCGACCGTGCCCTCGTCGACGGCGAAGTCCGCGCGGACCGCGCCGGCCCGGTCGGCGAAGAGCCGCACCGCCGGGTACGCCGCGGCGGTCGCCGGATCCGCCTCGCACGGCGGCAGGGCGAGGGACTCCACCGGGCGCAACGCCTCCCCGGTCACGCCCAGCGGCTCCCGGCTGGTGGCCAGCACCCGCAGCCCGGCGCCGCGGGTGAGCAGCCGTTCGGCGAGCCCGGCCGCCGCGTCGAGCAGGTGCTCGCAGTTGTCCAGCAGCAGCAGGGCGGACCGGCCGGCGAGTGCCTCGACCAGGCGGTCGACCGGTTCGACCGGCTCGGGCACGCCCCGGCCGGCCCGGCTGAGCAGGGCCTGTTCGCGCAGGCCGAGCGCGGCGAGCACCGCCTGGGGCACCTCGGCCGGGTCGGTGACCGGGGCGAGTTCCACCAGCCACACCCCGTCCGGGAAGCGGCCGGCGACGGCCCGGCCGGACTCGACGGCCAACCGGGTCTTCCCCGCCCCGCCGGGACCGGTGAGGGTGACCAGCCGGTACCGGTCGAGCAGCGCGGCGACGGCGGTCACCTCCTTCTCCCGCCCGACGAAACTGGTCAGCGTGGCGGGCAGCCGGCAGCGCGCGGGGACGCCGGGAGCGGACGCGGCGGAGGTGCCGGCCGCGGCCCCGTCCGTTCCGCCGGACGGGGCCGGTCCCGTGGTCACCGCACCGCGGAGGATCTCCAGGTGCAGGGCGGCCAGTTCGGGACCCGGGTCGCTGCCCAGGCTGTCGGCGAGGGTGGCGCGCAGCCGCTCGTACTCGGCGAGCGCCTCGGCGGAACGACCGGCCCGGTGCAGGGCCCGGATCAGCAACCCGGCCAGCCGCTCCCGCAGCGGGTGCGCGGCGACCAGCTCCCGCAGCTCCGGCAGCAGGGCGTCCGGGGACTCCCCGGCCAGCCGCGCCTCGACCAGCTCCTCGGTGGCGGCCAGCCGCAGTTCGGTGAGGCGGGCCACCGGGGCGCGGGCGAATTCGGCGTCGGCGGCGTCGGCCAGGGCCGGACCGCGCCACAGCGCCAGCCCCTCGGCGAGCCGGCGGCACGCCTCGGCCGGGTCGGTGCCGAGCCGGGCCCGGCCGGCGTGCACGGCCGACTCGAACCGGTGCAGGTCGACGTCGTCCCGGGACACCGCCAGCCGGTAGCCGCCGGGCTGTGCCTCCACGGGCAGTCCGGGGGCGCTGCGGCGCAGCCGGGAGACCAGGGCCTGGAGCGCGTTGGCCACGCCGGCCGGCGGATCGCCGTCCCAGACGCCGTCGGCGAGCCGGCCGAGGGTCACCGTACGGCCGGGTTCCAGCGCGAGCAGGATCAGCAGCCGGCGCAGCCGGGCGCCGCCGACCTCGACCAGCGTACCGGCGTCGGCGCGCAGCTCCAGGGGTCCGAGGAGGCTGATCCGCACGGCGTCGATTCTGCCCGGCCGGTGCTCGGCCGCGGTGCTCAGACCTCCGGCCGGTCCCGGTCGCCCTCCCGCCGCCGCAGGTCCTCCTCGCGGCGGCGCAGGTCCTCCTCCCACCGCCGGAGCAGTTCCTGGTCGTCCCGGCGGCTCCGCTCGGCCAGCGAGGAGAGGAACGCCGGGTCGTCGTCCGGCGCGACCGTCCGGCGGCGGTCCTGTTCGGAGAAGCCGTTCCCCATCGGCCAGGCGGTACGCGGGCGCCGGGCGGACTGCTCCCGGCCGGCGGCGAACCAGGCGATCGAGCCGATCAGCGGGAAGAACAGGATGATCAGCACCCAGGCGACCCGGGGCAGCGCCCGGATCTCACCCTCCTCCGCGGAGAGACAGCTGATCAGCGCGCAGATGCCGAGGACGACCTCGGCCAGAAAGAGAAGCCCGTACAGGCGAACCATGCCGGACATGATGGACCATCGGTGCCGTTCACCGCAGCCCGCGTAGCACGTGCAGCAGGCCGAGCAGGGCCATCCCGGCCGCCGCCAACGCGGTCAGCGGGAACGACCAGCGGTGCCCCAGGCGGGGCCCGGCCCCGGTGGCCCGCCGCCAGTCCACCAGCAGGGTGGCCAGCCAGGCGGCCACCGCGAGACCGGCCAGGACCGCGTCGAACGCGTGACCGGCCAGCGCCAACCGGATCTCCAGCACGGTGACCCCGGTGAGCGCCAGCAGGGTGCGTCGCCAGGCCAGCCGGGTGCGCTCGGGTTGCAGCCCGGGGTCGCGGGTCACCCGACCCCCCGGACCAGCACGGCGATCACCAGCAGCAGCGCGCCGAGCGCGACGATCAGGGCCAGGACCGCCGGGAAGCGGGAGGCCGGCAGCTCCTCGCCCAGCCGGATGGCCCGCTCGGTCCGTGCCCAGTGGTCCACCGCCCGGATCGCCACCGTGGCGCCGAGCAGCAGCAGCGCGACCGCGATCACCTCGCGCAGATGGGCCAGCGGCAGCTTGGGCAGGAACTGGGCGGCGGCCAGCCCGCCGGCGATCAGCGCCAGACCGGTCCGCAGCCAGGCCAGGAACGTGCGTTCGTTGGCCAGCGAGAAGCGGTAGTCGGGAGTGGTGCCCACCGACCGCAGCTCGCGCGGATCGAACCAGCGCCTGATCGCCTGCCACACACCGCCATTATCCGCTTTGTCCCCTGCCTAGCCTGGAGGGATGACCGATCTTGACGCGCGCGGCCTGCGCGACGCCTACGACTACCAGATCCGCCCGGAACTTCCGGACCCGCTGCCCGCCGGGGTGACGGTGGAACAGGACGGCCCGTTGTTCCGGGTCCTCGGCCTCGACCAGCGCGGCTTCATCACCTACCGCGACCTGGGCGGGCTGGCCGGCGCCGAGCTGGACGCGCTGATCGCCCGGCAGGTGGAGTTCTTCCGGGCCAGGGGCGAGGCGGTCGAGTGGAAGCTCGCCGGCCACGACCAGCCGGCGGACCTGGCGGACCGGCTGCGGGCCGCCGGTTTCGTGCCCGAGGATCTGGAGACCGTCGTGGTCGGCCCGGTCGCGGCCCTGGCCGCCGCCGTCCCGGTCCTCCCCGAGGGGGTACGCCTGCGTGAGGTGACCGCGCACGAGGACCTGGTGCGGATCGGGGCGATGGAGGAGGCGGTCTGGCACGAGGACCGCAGCCACCTGGTGACCGGGCTGGCGAAGGAGATCGAGGCGGACCCGCAGTCGATCACGATCGTGGTGGCCGAGGCGGGGGACACGGTGGTCAGCGCCGGCTGGGTCCGCTACCAGGCCGGCACCGGCTTCGCCAGCCTGTGGGGCGGCTCGACGCTGCCGGAGTGGCGGAAGAAGGGCATCTACCGGGCGCTGGTCGCGTACCGGGCGCGGCTGGCCGAGCAGCGCGGCAAGACGCTGGTGCAGGTGGACTGCTCGCCGGACAGCCGGCCGATCCTGGAGCGGCTCGGGCTCGTTGCGGTCACCACCAGCACCCCGTACGTCTACACTCCGTGATCATGGAACCGTTGACGGCGGACGAGCAGCTCACCCTCAAGACGGGGGCCTTCGGGGCGGTCTTCCTGGTCTCCAACGCGGTGCCCGGGATGCTGGCCATGGTGCGGGAGAGCATCGCGGCCTCCGGGGCGCTCTCCGACGCCAGCGGGGTGGTGAAGGCGGCGCTGACCACCGGCCCGTTGCCGGAGTTGTCGCACGACTCGGCGCTGGAGATCGAGGCGACCGTGCTCCCGGCGTTGACCCGGGCGGTGGAGATCCTGCGCGCGAAGTCGCCCGGGGATGTCGCGGCCTACCGGTCGGTGGTGCTGGCGGCGGCGGAGCAGGTGGCGCAGGCCCATCGCGGGGTGGCCCCGGCAGAGGCGGCGATGCTGGACAAGATCAGGGCCGCGCTGGCCGCGTGACGTCCTCCCCGGGGTGCTCGGTGACCTGTGTCACTCTGAGGCCTCGGGGAGGCGATGCTACTTGTGGGTAACATTGCCCCGTGGGCAACTGCACAGCAGCCCGCGGTTGACCGATCGTTAAGTCACGCGGGAGGCTGCGCCCGTGACCGGGCGAGTGATCGCTACACCAAACAGGAGGGTCGTCGAAGCGCGATGAACATCGTCGTACTCGTCAAGCAGGTGCCTGATTCGGGCGCGGACCGCAACCTGCGTTCTGACGACAACACCGTCGACCGCGGTTCGGCGAACAACGTCATCAACGAGATGGACGAGTACGCCATCGAAGAGGCGTTGAAGATCAAGGAGGCGCACGGCGGTGAGGTCACCATCCTGACCATGGGTCCGGACCGGGCGACCGAGTCGATCCGCAAGGCGCTGTCCATGGGTCCGGACAAGGCTGTGCACGTGGTGGACGACGCCCTGCACGGGTCCTGCGCCGTGGCCACCTCGAAGGTCCTGGCAGCCGCCCTCGGTCAGCTGAACGCCGACCTGGTCATCTGCGGCGCGGAGTCGACCGACGGCCGGGTCCAGGTCATGCCGCACATGATCGCCGAGCGGCTCGGTGTGGCCGCGCTCACCGGCGCGCGCAAGCTCACCGTCGACGGCGGCACCCTGACCGTCGAGCGGCAGACCGAGGAGGGCTACGAGGTGGTCACCGCCTCGACCCCGGCCGTGGTCTCCGTGTGGGACACCATCAACGAGCCGCGCTACCCGTCCTTCAAGGGCATCATGGCGGCCAAGAAGAAGCCGGTGCAGACGCTCTGTCTGGGTGACCTCGGCGTCGCCCCCACCGAGGTCGGCTTCGACGGCGCGACCAGCGCCGTGCTGGAGCACACCAAGCGCCCGCCGCGCTCCGGCGGCACCAAGGTCACCGACGAGGGCGAGGGCGGCACCAAGCTGGTCGAGTTCCTTGCCACCGAGAAGTTCGTGTGAGAGGTCAGGGTCATGTCTGAGGTTCTCGTCGTCGTCGAAGCCACCCGGGAATTCGGCGTCAAGAAGGTCACCCTCGAGATGCTCACCCTCGCCCGCGAGCTGGGCACCCCGAGCGCGGTCGTGCTCGGTGGCGCCGGCGCCGCGCAGGCGCTGAGCGGCAAGCTGGGCGAGTACGGCGCGGAGAAGATCTACGCCGCCGAGGGCGAGGAGATCGACGGCTACCTGGTGGCCCCCAAGGCCACCGTGCTGGCCGACCTCGTGGGGCGGGTCCAGCCCGCCGCCGTGCTGCTGGCCTCCTCGCAGGAGGGCAAGGAGATCGCCGCCCGGCTGGCCGTCAAGCTGGACAACGGCATCCTCACCGACGTGGTCGCCCTCGCCGCCGACGGCACCGCCACCCAGGTCGCCTTCGCCGGCTCCACCATCGTCAAGTCCAAGGTCACCAAGGGCCTGCCGCTGGTCACCGTCCGGCCGAACTCGGTCAACCCGGCCCCGGCCGCGGCGACCCCGGCCGTCGAGCAGCTCACCGTGTCGGTCGCCGACCAGGACAAGCTGGCCAAGGTCGTGGAGCGGGTCGCCGAGCAGAAGGGCTCCCGGCCGGAGCTCACCGAGGCCTCGGTCGTCGTCTCCGGCGGCCGCGGCGTCGGCAACGCCGACAACTTCAAGCTGGTCGAGGAGCTGGCCGACCTGCTCGGCGGCGCGGTCGGCGCGTCCCGCGCGGCGGTCGACTCCGGCTTCTACCCGCACCAGTTCCAGGTCGGCCAGACCGGCAAGACCGTCTCCCCGCAGCTCTACCTCGCGCTCGGCATCTCCGGCGCGATCCAGCACCGGGCCGGCATGCAGACCTCGAAGACCATCGTCGCGGTGAACAAGGACGCCGAGGCCCCGATCTTCGAACTGGCCGACTTCGGCGTGGTCGGCGACCTGTTCAAGGTCGTGCCGCAGGCCGCCGAGGAGATCCGCAAGCGGAAGTGAAGGAGCTGATCGGCGGGC
>NZ_JBSGJR010000351.1:0-7380 GCF_053605645.1 Micromonospora sp. NPDC003776 | reverse complement strand
GCGGCGGCCAGGCCGCGCGGGTGCCGGCGGGCCAGCTCCCGCGCGTACCGGCGGACCTGGTGGGCGGCGGCGACGGGCAGGGCGGTGCTCACTCGTTCTCCTCCCGGCTCACCGCAGCCGCGTACCGGGGCTCGGCGGCGAGCAGCTCGTCGTGGCGGCCCTCCGCGACCACCTTGCCGTCCTCCACGAAGACCACGTGCTCGGCCCGGCCCAGCACCAACGGGCTGGTGGTGCAGACCAGCGTGGTGCGGCCACGACGGGCGGCGCCCAGCCGGTCGGCGATCCGCGCCTCGGTGTGCGCGTCGACCGCACTGGTCGGCTCGACCAGGATCAGCGTCTCCGGATCGGCGACCAGCGCGCGGGCCAGCCGGAGCCGCTGCCGCTGCCCGCCGGAGAACTCCCGGCCGCGCTCGGCCACCGCGCTGTCCAGGCCGTCGGGCAACGCGTCGACGATGTCCGTCGCGCTCGCCGCGGCCAGCGCCGCCTCGACCGCGCGGCGGTCACCCCGGTCACCGGGGTCCAGCTCGGCCCGAAGGGCGCCGCTGAAGAGCTGCGCGTCGTTGTCGGCCACCAGGATCCGCTCCCGCACCGTCGCCAGCGCCACGTCCCGCAGCGGTACGCCGTGCAGCGTCACGTCCCCGTCGGCGTACCGGCCGAGCCGGTCGGCGATCTCGGCCGCGTCCTCGGGCGCGGTGGCGGCCAGCGCGGTGAACCGGCCCGGCCGCAGCACCAGCCCGGAGCGGACGTCCACCAGCTCACCGGGCCCGTCGGGCAGCCGCACCGGACGGGGCGGGTCGGTGAACTCCGGGGCGAGCCGGAGGAGCCGCACCACCCGGCGGGCCGCGACGTGCCCCCGGGTCAGCTTGTCCGCCGCCTCGGTGAGGTTGCGCAGCGGGCTGACCAGGAACGCCGTGTAGCCGTAGAAGGAGACCAGCTGACCGGCGCTGATCTCACCGCGCAGCGCGAACCGGGCGCCCAGCCAGGTCACCAGCACCACGAAGACGCCAGGGAGCAGGATCTGCGCGGCCTGGAGCAGCGCCTCCACCCGGGCCACCCGCAGGCCGTCGGCGCGCAGCGCCTGGGACTCCTCCCGGTAGCGGGCGCCCAGCACGGGCTCCCCGCCCACCCCGCGCAGCACCCGCAGCCCGGAGACGATGTCGGCGGCCCGGGCGGTGAGCCGCCCGGTGGATTCCCGGTACGCGGCCTGCTGCCGGTGCAGCGGCCGGATCAACAGGGCGACCAGCGCCATCAGCAGCGGCACCCCGAGCACCACGACCAGGCCGAGCGGCAGGGACGCGGTGAGCAGGATCACCGCCACCGTGGCGATGGCGACCAGCGCACCGGTGCCCCGGGCGGTGATGTCGATGGCGCTGCCGATGTGCTCGATGTCGGCCGTACCGATGCTCACCACCTCGCCGGCGGCCACCCGGCGGGGCAGCGCGGCGCCCAGCCGGTTGGTGGCGTCCACGGTGACCTGCACGGTCCGGTAGGCGGCGCCGAGCCAGTTGTGCACCGCGCAGCGGTGCCGCAGGATGCCGGCGGTCGCCTGGACCAGGCCGAGCCCGAGCAGCACCAGACCCCAGCGGAGCAGGGCCTGCGGGTCGCGCTGGGCGAGACCGGCGTCGATGGCCCGCCCGACGGCGGCCGGCATCAGCGCCTGGGCCACCATCCAGACGACGCCGAGCGTGATGCCGGCGCCGAAGAGCAGGGGATGCCGACCGGCCAGCCAGACCAGGTAACGGGTGGCGGACCGGGCGTCGGGGGTGCCGGGATCGCCGGCGGGTGAGAAGCGCATGACATGCCGACGCTAGGTGCCGGGACAGGGCGGACGCCAACCAGTTTCCCGCCGGTCAGGGGGCCCGGCGGCTCAGCGATCGACCTGGGTGAAGTCCCAGCTGTGCGGCGGCCGGGCGACCAGCGTGGGCGGCGGTTCCGGCAGGGCGCGCGGGTTGCTCCGCCACTTCGAGATCACCACCAGCCGGTGGTCGGTGGACGAGAACACCTCGCTGGACAGGTGCAGCGGGTCGTGGTCGAAGTCCGGCAGGGCGGTCTCGCACACCCAGGTGATCAGGTCGGCGAAGCCGTACGGCTCGGCCTTCGCCTCCCACATTCGCACGATCACGACGGTCCCTCCCGGTCAGACGCTGACCACGGTCAGCGGCATCGCCGAGTCGGCGGGCAGGTCGAGCCGGCTCGGCGCGACGCCGGCGGCGACCAGGTGCGAGCCGAGCGCGGCCACCATCGCCCCGTTGTCGGTGCACAGCTTCGGCCGGGGCGTACGCACCCGGATGCCGTGCTTGGCCGCCCGGTGCTCGGCCATCGCCCGCAGCCGCGAGTTGGCCGCCACCCCACCGCCGATCACCAGCGTGTCGATGCCGCTGCTGCGGCAGGCGTCCAGCGCCTTGCCGACCAGCACGTCGCAGACCGCCTCCTGGAAGGACGCGGCCACGTCGGCGACCGGCACCGACTCGCCGGCCCGCTGCCGCGCCTCCACCCACCGGGCCACCGCGGTCTTCAGCCCGGAGAAGGAGAAGTCGAAGCGGTGGCCGACCAGGTCCTTGGCGGCGGTCAGGCCGCGCGGGAAGGCGATGGCGGCCGGGTCGCCGGCCCGCGCCTCCCGGTCGATGTACGGGCCGCCGGGGAACGGCAGCCCGAGCAGCCGAGCCACCTTGTCGAACGCCTCGCCGGCCGCGTCGTCGATGGTCGAGCCGAGCGGGGTGACCTCCCGGGCCAGGTCGTCGACCCGCAGCAGTGAGGAGTGCCCGCCCGAGACCAGCAGCGCGATCGCCGGCTCGGGCAGCGCGCCGTGCTCCAGGGTGTCCACCGCGACGTGCGCGGCCAGGTGGTTCACCCCGTACACCGGCTTCTCGGCGGCGACCGCGTACCCCTTCGCGGCGGCGACGCCGACCAGCAGCGCGCCGGCCAGGCCCGGGCCGGAGGTGACGGCGATCGCGTCGATGTCCGCGATGCTCACCCCGGCCTCCGCCAGCGCCCGGTCCATGGTCGGCACGATCGCCTCCAGGTGGGCGCGGCTGGCCACCTCGGGCACCACGCCGCCGAACCGGGCGTGCTCCTCGACGCTGGAGGCCAGCGCGTCGGCGAGCAGGGTGTGCCCGCGGACGATGCCGACCCCGGTCTCGTCGCAGGACGTCTCGATGCCCAGGATCAGGGGTTCGTCAGCCATGCTCGTCAGTCCTCGGTGCGCTGCATGACCAGCGCGTCGGTGTTGCTCGGTTGGTAGTAGCCGCGCCGCACGCCGATCGGCTCGAAGCCGTACATGGCGTACAGCCGCTGCGCCGGGGCGTTGTCGGCCGCGACCTCCAGCAGGGTGCTGCGGATGCCGCGCCGGGCCGCCTCGGCGAGCAGCGCCTCCAGCAGCAGCCGGCCGATCCCCCGGCGCTGGGCGTCCCGGCGGACCGCGATGTTCTGCACCCACGCCTCGTCGGGCGGGACGACGGCCAGCCCGGCGTAGCCGAGCACGGACCCGTCGTCGTCGGTGGCGACCAGGTAGTGGTGCCGGTTGGCCAACTCGTTCCAGAACATCGCCGGGGACCACTGCTCGGCGCCGAACAGCTCCGCCTCGATCGGCAGCACCTGGTCGATGTGCCACCAGCGGAAACGGCCGAGGCGTACGCCGCTCACGGCAGGACCGGCTTGTGGCCGGTGGCCGCGACCGCGTCCGGGCGGCGCAGGTAGAGGGGGGTGAGCGGCTCGCCGGGAGCGCCCGCACGGATCCGCTCGGCGGCCAGCGCGGCCAGCGCGGTGGCGTCCGGATAGCGCGGCTCCTCCCGCACGGGCAGGCCGAGGACGTCCGCGTACCGGTGGGCGCCGTCGCCGACCGCCACGGTGACCGCGAGATCCCGGGCCCGTTCGGCGGCGACGGCCGGGGCGTCCACGGCCGGCCCGGCGATCCGCTGCCCGGCGCCGTCGTAGACCGCCCAGTAGACCTCCCGGCGCCGCGCGTCGCTGGCGGCCAGCACCGGCTCGCCGGCGGCCACCGGGTGGCCGATCCCGTCCAGGGAGCAGACACCGTACGTGGGGATGCCGAGGACCTGGCCCATGGTGGCGGCGGTGACCAGGCCGACCCGCAGCCCGGTGAACGGCCCCGGGCCGAGCCCGGCGACGATCGCGTCGAGGTCGGCGGGGCGGGCGTCGACGTCGGCGAGCACCGCGTCGACCTGCGGGGCGAGCAGTTCGCCGTGCGCCCGGGCGTCGACCGTGCACCGCTGCGCGCGGGCCACCACGCCGTCCGCCGAGACCTCGACCAGGGCGGCGGTCACCGCGGGCGTCGAGGAGTCCACCACGAGTACGAGCACGGTATGCCAGCCTAGCCGCCCTCCGGTCACGGCCGGTCACGGCCTGTCCCCGAGCGACGACGACCGGCGGCCCGGCTCCTACCGGCCGCGCCGGCTACTCACCGTGATGCCGGCCGGGAGGCACACAACTTGGGAGCGTCATGTCGGAGAGACATGAATATGACGGAGAGACATGTCGCTCTCGAGACTTCGTCATCATCGTGAGGTGTCCGAGAGCCGCCTGGCCCGCCATATCGCCACCACCATCCGACACGAGCGGGAACGCCGGGAGTTGACCCAGCAGGCCCTGGCCGACCTGGTCGGGCTCACCCAGGGCGCGGTGGCCCACATCGAGCGGGGCAGCCGGGTGCCGAGCCTGCCGATGGTGGAACGGCTGCTCGCCGCGATGGACGTGCAGCTCACCGTCGGGGTGGAGCCGCTGGACAGCCACCTGGACGCGGCGCTCGACGCGCTGGCCGGCGGGTCGGTGGTCGAGCGGATCCGGGAGATCGGGTTGGACCGGATGCGCGGGGTGCGCCTGGAGCCCGAGGAGCCGGGCGAGCACCGTTGGCGGACCCTGCACGGCGAGCTGTGGGCGCGGATGTGCGACGAGCTGCCGGAGCCGGTCGAGGTGCGGTACGGCGGCCGGAGTTACCCGGTCGAGCCGCTGGTCCGGGTCGAGCTGGCCGACCCACGCGCCGCCGACCTGCTGCGCCGGCACCGGCAGCGGCTCGGGTCAGCCGGCTGAGCGCTCCCAGTCGATGGTGGGCAGGCCGGCGTCGGCGAGGGCCTTGTTGGCCGCGCTGAACGGTCGGCTGCCCAGGAAGCCGCGCGGGTTCATCGGGCTCGGGTGGCCCGCCTCCAGCACCACGTGCTGCGGGTTGGTGACCAGGGCGGCCTTCTTGCGGGCGTACCCGCCCCAGAGCAGGAAGACCACCCGCTGGTCGAGCGCGTCCAGGGCCCGAATGGTGGCGTCGGTGAACTCCTCCCACCCCTGGTTCGCGTGCGAGCCGGGGGTGGCCTGCCGGACGGTGAGCACCGAGTTGAGCAGCAGCACGCCCTGCGCCGCCCAGCCGTTGAGGTTGCCGCTGCGCGGCTTCGGCACGCCCAGGTCCTCGCCGAGCTCCTTGAAGACGTTGCGCAGCGACGGCGGCACCGTCACCCCCTCGCGCACGCTGAAGCTCAGCCCGTGCGCCTGCCCCGCCTTGTGGTAGGGGTCCTGCCCGAGGATCAGCACCCGGGTCTCCGCCGGCCCGCACAGCCGGTAGGCGGAGAACAGGTCCTCGACCGGCGGGAAGACGGTCTGACTCGCGTATTCCGCGGCGACGAACTCGGCGAGCGCCGCCGTGCGGGCCGCGTCGAGGTGCGGGGTGAGCACGGTCCGCCAGGCGTCGGGGAGGAGCGCCAGCAGGTCGAGGGTGGGGGCGTCGTCGGGCATCGGCAACCTTCCGCGGAGGAGATCGGTCCCCGGCACTGTAGGCAAAAGATACGACAACCGTCAGTCGAGGGTGGCGAGCCGCTCCGCCCAGTCGCCGCCGACCGGCTCCAGGGTCACGGTCCGGGTGTCGTCCTCCTGCCGGTCGATCCGTACCCGCAGGTGGGCGTCGACCAACTGCTCGACCATGCCCTCGCCCCACTCGACCACGGTCACCGCCTCGTCCACCGAGGCGTCCAGGTCGAGGTCGTCTATCTCGGCCCGCGGGTCGGCCGACTCCCCCAACCGGTACGCGTCGGCGTGCACCAGGGTCACCCGGCCGCCCCGCGCCGGGTCGGGCCGGTGCACCCGGGCGATCACGAAGGTCGGCGAGGTGATGGCACCACGTACGCCCAGACCGGCGCCGATGCCCTGGGTGAGCGCGGTCTTCCCGGCACCCAGCGGGCCGCTGAGCAGCAGCAGGTCCCCGGGGCGCAGCACGCCGGCCAGCCGGCGGCCGAACTCGTGGGTGTCGTCGACGGTCTTCAGCTCGACCACCACGGTCACAACGACTCCAGGAAGCGTTCCAGCGCCGCGTTGACCTCGTCGGCGTGTTCCAGCATCACCACGTGCCCACTGTCGTGGATCTTGACGAACTCGGCGTGCGGCAGCCGGCGGACGATCTCCTCCGAGTGGGTCACCGGCGTGATCATGTCCTTGTCCCCGACGATCACCAGCACTGGCGTACCGGCCAGGGCGGCCAGCGCCGGGAACCGGGAGTGGGTGGCCAGGGTGCGCAGGTACCGGGTGACCGTGTCGGCCGAGGTCCGGGAGTTCATCGTCTCGACGTACGAGACCAGGGCCGGGCTGGGCTTCGACGTGCCGAAGCCGTACCGGCGAGTGAGCAGCCAGGCCACGTTGGAGGTCGACTTGCGGGCCTTGTCGATCACCGTGCCGCCGTACCGGGTGGCGTTGCTCATCATGTAGAGCATCGGCGCGCCGACCCGGCCGAGCAGCGCCGGGGCCACCAGCTTGGTCTCGGCGAGGAGGCCGCCCGAGGTCGCCATCAGCACGGTACCGACCACCCGGTCGCCGAACAGCTCCGGGCAGAGCTCGGCCAACGCCATGATCGTCATCCCGCCCATCGAGTGCCCGACCAGCACCAACGGCCCCTCGGGGGCCACCTCGTCGAGCACCCGGCGCAGGGTCCGGCCGAGCGTGGCGAGGTCGTACTCGCCGGTCTCCAGCTTTCCGGAGCGGCCGTGCCCGGGCTGGTCGTACGCGACGATCCGGTAGTCACCGCGGGCGGCGAGCATCTCGCGCTGGAAGTGGAAGGTCCCCATGTCCAGGCAGAAGCCGTGCACCAGCACCACCGTCGGGTGCCCGGCCACCGGGCGGGTCGGCTCGACCACCTCCACGTGGATGTCGGTGCCGTCCGGCATCTCCAGCGTGCACGCCTCGTCGTACCGCTGCTGGCCGAAGACCTCGTGGGCGTACGGATCGGTGGGGTCGTGCTTGAGCCGGCGGACCAGGACCCGCTCGCTCACCACGCCCGCGGCGAGCCCGGCGGCGGCGACGCATCCTGGCCCTGACCGCCGCCATCTGGCACAACCGCAGTACCGGCCAACCCGTCACCCGATCCTTGACCGCCTACGACCACTGATCAGGGTT
>NZ_JBSGJR010000350.1:0-7387 GCF_053605645.1 Micromonospora sp. NPDC003776 | reverse complement strand
CCCCAGCGCCCGGCGGCGAGGCGGGCGCAGTCGCCGAGGGGGGCGGGGTCGGCGCCGTCCGGGCGGTCGGTCGGGCGCACGTTCCGTTCCCCGTACCCCGTGAGCAGCCGTAGAGGAGCCGTCATGACCACCGAATGGGCCGTCGTCGCCGCCGCCGAGCAGTTCACCCTCGACGCGCGCAACAGCGGCGAACTGACCTTCACCGTCTCCAACCCGGGCGCGGCGCCGGACACCGTGGTCTTCGACGTCGCGCCCGGCGAGGGCACCCAGCGGGGCTGGTTCACGGTCGCCGAGCCGCAGCGGGCGGTGCCCGGTCAGGGCTCGGTGTCCTTCCTGGTCCGCCTCACCGTGCCGCCGGGCACCCCGCCCCGGCGCTACGACATGACCGGGTTCGCGTACTCGGCGAACACCGCCCCCGAGGAGAGCTCCCGGTCCAGCGGGCGGGTGACGTACGACGTGAAGGCGGCCGTACCCCCGAAGCGCACGCCGTGGCCGTGGATCGCGGCCGCGGCGGTGCTGGTGCTGGTGGTGGCCGGGGTGGTGGTCTTCCTGGCCACCCGCGGCGGCGGCCCGCCACCGACGCCGCCGCAGGCGCAGGTGGTGACCGTGGAGGCGGAGAGCCTGGTGCCGGGGGCGACGGTCCAGTCCACCGGCGCGGTCCCGGCGCAGGTGCTGGAGCAGAAGAACTGCTGCCTGGTCACCTGGTCCGGCGACGCCCAGCTGTTCTTCCTGGGCCGCTCCGTCGGCGACCGGGTGACCGTCACCGTGGACCTGCCGGCGGACGGGACCTGGCGCTTCGCCACCGTGCGCACCACGTCGTTCGACTACGCCAACACCATCTTCCTGATCGACGGCCGGCAGGTCGGCGACACCTTCTTCGGCTTCACCCCGACGGTGGTGAAGACCGACTGGGTCGACGTCGGCACGGTGACCCTGACCAAGGGCGCGCACCAGGTGACCCTGGTGGCGGTGAGCAAGACGCAGGGCACCGACCGGTACTTCGCCGGGGTGGACCAGATGCGCTTCACCCAGGTCCTGCAACCGTGACCGGGCGGCAGAAGGTGCTGCTGGCGGCGCTGGCCGGGCTGCTGGTGGTGCTCTACCTGGTGGCGGTCGGCGGGGGCCGGCACGACCGGGGCGACCCGACCGCCCGGCCGGGCTGGCTCGGCCGGCTCGGCGCCGGCGGCACCGCCGTCGATCCCGCCCGGGTGGACGTCGACTGCCCGCCACCGGCCACCCCGCCCAGTCCGTCCCCGGAGGGCACGGTCGTCGGCTTCACCACCGGCTGCGTGTTGCGGGTGGCCGACCCGGGCGGCCTGCGCACCCTGGTGCTGCGCAGCCGGGCGGCCTTCGAGGTGACCGCCCCGGCGCCGCGCGGCGCGGAAGTCACCGTGCACGACGAGGTGACCCCGGGCGAGGACGGTACGGCGGTGGCGAAGGTGGCCGTCGACCGACCGACCGCCGTCACCCTGCGCTGCCCGGGAGGTGCCGGATGTGTGGTCACCGTCGCCCGGTCCTGACCGGCGGGGAGGTACGCCATGGGTGAGCTGCGCAAACCGTTCCTGCTGCTGGCCCTGCTGGCGGTGGTCCTGATGGTGGGGCTGGAGCTGGGCTCGACGCTGCTCACCGGCGGCGGGGACGCCGCGGGCGCGCTGCGGGACAGCGCCGGCCGGCTCGGTGTGGAACTGGGCGACGTGGGCGCGGTCAGCGAGCCCTCCGGCCGGGGCATCGGCCAGCTGGCGCTGATCGACGTCGTGGCGCTCTGGACCACCGGGCTGTTCAGTCTGAGCCTGGTGGTGCCGGACCGGATCCAGGGCCGGGTGCAGGGCGTGGCCACCCTGGTCTTCTCGATCGTGCTGCTGGTGGTGGCGTTCGTGCTGCTGATCGTCACCTTCGTCGAGCTCACCATCATGGTCTCGCTCTTCCTGGCGGCCCCGTTCGGCACACTGGCGTACCTGGCGGTGTGGGGGTTCTTCCCGGTCGGCGAGGCGTCCGCCCTGCTCGGCGTGGTGCTGCTGCTCAAACTGGTCTGGGGTGGCCTGCTGCTGCTCGCCCAACCGCGCTTCCTGCAGAACAAGGGTCTGGTGCTGCTGGCGCTGACCACGCTGCTCTGCACGGTGCTGCTGGAGTTCCTGCACCGGCTGGTGCCGGGGATCCTGGTCAGCATCACCGACGACATCGGCGCGCTGCTCTTCGCCGTGGTGGCGATCGTCTGGGCCCTGGTCCTGCTGATCGGCTCCATCCCCGCCATCGTCAAGGCGATCCGGACGACGGCCACCACCTCCCGCCCCACCGCCGCCACCCGGGGGTAGTGATCTCCGCCGATCGGGCGGTCCTGCGATAACCTCTGCCCGACCGGGTGGATGAGGGGGGCGGCATGGCGACGCTGGCCGATGTCGCCCGCCGGGCGGGCGTCTCCCCCGCGACGGCGTCGCGGGTCATCAACGGCAGCAGCAAGCCCGTCGCCGAGGCGCTGCGCGAACGCGTGCTCCGGGCCGTCGCCGAGCTGCGGTACGTCCCGAACGCGCACGCCCAGCTGCTGGCCCGGCCGCGGCGCAGCGTCGTCGGGGTGATCGTGCACGACGTCTCCGACCCGTACTTCGCCGAGGTCACCCGGGGGCTGCAACGGGTCGCCACCGAGCGGGGCCGGCTGGTCATCATCTGCAACAGCTACCGGGATCCGGTGCGCGAGCTGGAGTACGTCGACCTGCTGCGCGCCCAGCAGGTGGCCGCGATCGTGCTGGCCGGCTCCGGCTACCAGGACGACGGCGTGAACGCGCTGCTGGACGAGCGGCTCACCGCGTACGCGGCCACCGGCGGCCGGGTGGCGGTGATCGGCCGGCACCGGCACCGGGGCGACGCGGTGCTGCCGGCCAACGAGGACGGGGGCCGGCTGCTCGGGGCGGAGCTGCGCCGGCTCGGCCACCGCACGGTCGCCGTCGTCGCCGGCCCGGCCACGCTGACCACCACCGGCGACCGGCTCGCCGGCCTGCGCGCGGGACTGGGCGCGCCGCTGCCGCCGGAGCGGATCCGGTACGCCGACTTCACCCGCGACGGCGGGGCCCGGGCCACGGCGCAGCTGCTGGCGGCCGTACCGGGGCTGACCGCCGTGGTGGCGCTCAACGACGCCATGGCGGTGGGTGCGCTGGGCGTGCTGCGGGCCCGCGGGACACCCGTGCCGGCCCGGGTCTCCGTGGTCGGCTTCGACGACATGCCGATCGCCGCCGACGTCACCCCGGCGTTGACCACGATCCGGCTGCCCCTGGCGGAGCTGGGCGCCCGGGCGATGACCCTGGCCCTCGATCCGGCCGCCGACCTGGACCGGGTGGAGACCCTCCCGGCCGAACTGGTGCACCGGGAGAGCCTCGGACCCGCCCCGGCCTGACCGGCCCTGCGGTTGCCGCCTCGCGGACCTGCCTCGGCGGTGCGGCCGGCTCAGGGCCGTCCCGCCGACGCCTCCCGCTCCCGTCGGGCGGCCCGGCGGGAGCGGACCACCCGCACCAGCACCAGCAGCACCACCAGGGCCAGCACCGCCTCACCGCCCCAGCCCAGCCGCCGTTCCAGCAACCGGTACGACGCGCCGGCCAGGTAACCGAGCACGGCCACGGTCACCGCCCAGAGCGCCCCGCCGGCCACGTTCGCCGCGGTGAACTCCGCTCGCGGGATGCCGCTCATCCCGGCCAGGCCGGGCACCAGCGCGCGCAGCGCCGCCGCCCACCGGCCCAGCACCACCGCCACCGCGCCCCGGCGGCGCAGCAGGTCCAGGGCCCGGCGCACCTCCCCGGAGCGCACGAACCGGCGGGGCGTGCGCGCCAGCAGCCGGTGGCCGTACCGGCGGCCGACCAGGTACCCGACCTGGTCGCCGAGGGCCGCCCCGGCGATCGCGGCCACGATCACCGCCCAGAGCGGCAGCCGCCCCTCGTGGGCGAGCACCCCGCCGACCAGCACGGCCACCTCACCGGGCACCAGCAGCCCGAGGAAGGTCGACGCCTCCAGCGCCGGCAGCAGGAAGACCAGCGCCAGGACCAGGGCGGGCGGCAGCGCCACCAGCAGGTTCAGCAGCCGATCCATCCGCCGATTGTCACCCGCGCGCCGCCGGCCCGCCCGCCGTCCGGCGCGTTGCCGTCATCGGCACCGGTACGCGATGATCACGCGGAACGGGGACACCGCCGGGTCGGGGGAATGGACCCGGTCCCCACCGGGGACAATGGGGTGGGAACGGGGCGGTGACAGCGCGAGCGAGCGGCCAGACCCGGGGATGTGCGCGGGACAGGGGGCCGGAGACGTGGAGGGTGGGACAGCCGCCGGGACCGGTCAGGTCCTCACCATCGACCTGGCGGCCGACCCGGGGCAGCTCGCCCCGACCCGGGAGCGGCTGCGCGGCTGGCTGCACGAGCTGGGCGTGAGCGACTGGGACGTGGAGACGGTGCTGATCGCCAGCGGAGAGGCCTGCGCCAACGCCATCGAGCACGGCTACCGGTTCCTGCCCGCCGGGATCACCACGCTCCGCGCCGAACTGCGCGACGACCTGCTGGTGATCGAGGTACGCGACCACGGCGCCTGGCGGGAGGACGAGGGCGCGGACAGCACCGACCGGGGCCGCGGCCGGCTGATCATGGCCCGGGTGATGGACGAGGCGACCATCGTCGGCACCCCGGAGGGGACGACGGTACGCCTGGTGAAGCGACTCGCCCGCACCGGCTGACGAACCGTCAGGTGGCCGACGGCCCGACCCCGGCGCCAGTGAAGATCCGCTATAAGTGGACCATGGAGTTCCCCGCGTACCTCGCCACCATGCCGATGCACGCGATCACCGAGATCCACGGGGAACCGGGCCTGCTGGCCCGGTTCCGGCTGGAGATCGAGGCGTTCGACGAGACCGCCCGGAACCGGCTCACCGAGGCCCTCGACCTGGCCGCCGAGCTGCACCGGGACGACCGGCGGGTACGCGAGCCCTACCTCAACCACCTGCTGCGGGTGGCGATCCGGATGATGCACCACTACCAGGTGCGGGACGTGGACGTGATCGTCGCGGGGCTGCTGCACGACGCCGTGGAGGACCACCCGGCCGAACTGGCCGGCCCGCACGCCGTCGACCCGACGGCGGGGGCCCTCGCGGCGCTCGCCGGTCGGTTCGGCCCGCGGGTCGCCCGCCTGGTCGGCGCGGTCACCAACCCGGCGTACGACCCGGCGCGCGACCCGCACGTCCAGTACCGCGAGCACGTCGCGGCGAGCCTGGACCGGGAGCCGTGGGCCCGGGTGATCAAGGTGTCGGACTTCACCGACAACGGCGTCGGCGTGATCCACACGGTCGGGCCGAAGGTGGCCCGGTCGGCGGCCAAGTACCGGCCGCTGGTGCCGGTCTTCCGGGACCTGATCGCCCGGCCCGACACCCCGCTGTCCGCCCCGGTCAAGCGGCACATCTTCGCCCAGCTCGACCTCGCCGAGGAGCGCTTCAGCGCCATCCTCGATCAACCCAACTGACCCACCCGCCCCGCTCCCCCGCCGCCCCGCCGCGCCCGCGCCGCCCGCGCCGCGAAGATCGCACGGTGCGCGCTTGCCGCGCCTTTGCGTCCAGAGATCGCGCTAATTCTCGGAAAGAGTGGTCATTCTTCGGCGGGAGGCCACTATTTCCCTGGACGAGGCCGCTCGTCGAGCACGCTGGCGCCGACGTGGCCGCCCAGGGCGGCGGCGATCCGGCGCCGCAGCGCGGGCAGCCCGTCGCCCCGGTCGCACAGCACCACCCGCAGCGAGTGGTGCCCGCCGGCCGCGACGCCACCCAGCACGTCGAGCAGGGTGCCGAGCTGCGCGGGCGGCTCGTCGGCCAGGAGTTCCCCGGCGTCCCGGACGATCAGGGTCAGCGGGCCGGCGTCGAGCCGGTCGGCCAGCACGTCGGCGAGCGCGTCCCAGTTGCGGCCGAAGTGGTCGGGCAGGGCCAGGGCCGCGGCGAGCACGTCGAAGAGGCCGTCCCGGGTGCGGGCGTCCGCGCCGCCGACGGCGGTCCCGGCCGGGTCGACGCCGGTCGCGTCGTCGAAGGCCAGCCACGCCGGCAGGTACGGGTCCGCTGGGGTCATCCGGTCATCCTCTCCCGTCGGGCGGGGCCGGGCCGGCGCGCGGCCCGACCCCCAGAACCTTGTCAGAGCAGGTAGAAGTTGGCGTAGTGATCGGGCGAGAACCAGGTCGCTCCGGTGCTCTTGTTGACCACGATCCGGTACGCGTCCCGGGACGCACCGCAGGCGCGCGGGTAGACGTCTTACTCGTAGTAGGTGGCGTTGGTCGGGAGCTGGCCCTCGTAGTTGTAGAACCGGCCGCCCGCGAAGTTGCACAGGCCGCCGCTCCAGGAGTACCAGCCGCGGGTGGTCGGGAAGCCCTTGGCGGACCACCCCGAGCGCGCCGTGCGGGCGTCCGTGCAGCGGGTCATCGTGCAGGAGCTGTAGACGGCGGCGTGGGCCGGCTCGGCGAGCTTCGGCGACACCACCGAGGGGCCGACGAGCCCGGTGGCGACCATGGCCGTGAGCAGGGCGAAGGCGCCGAGGACACGGCGTACGCGGGCGCCGGCGGCGCGGAGCGGGGACGCGGGCGTGGTCATGGGTCCTCCCGATCTGGGCGACTAGATATTGATCAGCATCGCTTTACCGATCGGGCCCCAGTCTGGCGGTGATCCTTCCGAACGGACAAGCCCTCGGCGGAAACCGCGCGCCAATGCGGGATGAACCCTGGGTGAGCCACCCCGGGCGGGACGTGGCCGCCCCGCCCGGGGTGTCCGGTCAGCAGCCGATCCGGGTCGTGCCCAGCGCGACGTCGTCGAACCAGAGGGTGTCCGCGGCGCCGCCGTAGCTCTCCCAGCCGAGCTTGAGGTCGGTGAGTTGCGGACGCCAGGTGCGGTTGTACCACTGGCCGTCGACGTCATGGGTCGGTACGCCGTCGGCGGTCAGGCCGGTGATCGCGGCCCCGTCCAGCCAGGTCCGCAGTTGCCCGGTGCCGCCGTCGACCATGAACTCGAGGCAGGACCAGCGGCCCGTGGGCAGCGGCACGCTCAACGCCACGCCGGCCGGGCTCTGCTCGGGCAGCGTGGCGTCGTCGGACGCCCGGTTCCACTGCAGGGCCCCGTTCTGGCCGCCCATCCGCAGGTCCCGGTTGCCGTCCGCGGCGTCCGTCATGGCGAGCAGGGTCACGTGGTCGGCCGGCAGTGCGGTCGTGTGCCGTACCCAGAACCGGCCGTAGCGGACGGCCCCGAGCGCGCCGAGGTCCCGGTTGGCGCGGACGAAGACGTGGTTGCAGTAGCCCCCGGCGCCGTCGATGCGGACGGCCCTCGTGCCGCTGTGCGCGGTGGCGGTGTCCACGGCCGCGGCGCCGGTGCCCCCGCAGTCGGGGCGGACCACGGCCC
>NZ_JBSGJR010000349.1:0-7413 GCF_053605645.1 Micromonospora sp. NPDC003776 | reverse complement strand
GCGTCGCCGCGCCGAGCGCCAGCTCCGGACGGAGCAGGCTCAGCGCCTCGGCGTACGCGACGGCCAGCTCCCGCGCGGCCGCGGCGTCGGCCGCCTCGAAGCCGAGGTGCACGGTGAAGCGCCGGGCCGGCCGGGCCGACTCCCGGCGCGCCGGCGCGATCAGCGCCTCCTCCCGCTCGCCCCGGCCCGCGCCGAGCCCGGCCGTCACCCGGCGCTCCCGCCAGCGCGCCGCCCTGTTGTCGCGCACGTGTCCTCCCCGTCCCCGCTACCGTCCACCGGCCGCGCCGTGGTCGGGCCGCCGCTGATGTCCCGCGACCGGCCCGCCGCCGGTCCGGAGTCCGACCCAACCAGCTTTTCGCCATGGTGGGAGGGGCCAGCTGCGGCGCCGAGGCTGGGCCCTCCCCCGGGCGGCCGACGGTGGCAGGGTGGGCGCCGGGCGGGATTCACCCGCCCGGACCTGGGTAGAAGCGGGTCGACCGTGCCGCGTCGCCAGCAGGAGCAGCCGATGACCGTCATCCCCACCGACCGGAGCCCGGAGAGCACCTTGGCGTTCCTCCGCGCGGGCTACCGGTTCGTCGGCGACCGGTGCGACCGGTACGGCAGCGACATCTTCCAGACCCGGATACTGCTGGAACCGACCATCTGCCTGCGCGGCCGCCCGGCCGCCGAGCTGTTCTACGACAACGACCGCTTCATCCGGCACGGGGCCATGCCGATGAGGGGCCAGCGCACGCTCACCGGGGTCGGTGGCGTCCAGGGGCTCGACGGCGACGCGCACCGGGGCCGCAAGGCGATGCTGATGTCGCTCATGACGCCCGCCGGGATCCGCCAGCTCGGCCAGCTCTTCGACGACGAGTGGCGGGCCCGGATCCCAATCTGGGCCGAGCGGGGCCCGGTCGTGCTCTACGACGAGGTGGCCCGGATCCTGACCCGGGCGGTCTGCGCCTGGGCCGGGGTGCCGCTGGCCGAGGCGGAGGTGGCCCGGCGCACCGCCGAGCTGCACGCCATGATCGAGGCCCCGGCCGCGGTCGGCCCCCGGCACTGGCGGGGCGTGCTCGCCCGCCGCCGGGCGGAGCGCTGGATCGCCGACGTGATCGGACGGGCCCGGACCGGCGGTCTGCCCGCGCCGGAGGGGAGCGCGCTGCGGATGGTCGCCGAGCACCGCGACGAGCAGGGCCGGCAGTTGCCCCGCCGGGTCGCGGCGGTGGACCTGCTGAACATCCTCCGGCCCACCGTCGCCGTCGACCGGTACGTGGTCTTCGCCGCGCTGGCCCTGCACGACCGCCCCGACTGGCGGGAGAAGGTCCGCGACGACGACACCGCCACCGAGCACTTCGTGCGGGAGGTACGCCGCTACTACCCGTTCTTCCCGGTGGCCGCGGCCCGGGTCCGGCGCTCCTTCGAGTGGCAGGGCTACCCGTTCCCCCAGGGCCGGCGGGTCCTGCTCGGCCTGTACGCGACGAACCACCACCCCGAGCTGTGGCCGGAGCCGGAGCGGTTCCGGCCGGAACGCTTCGCCGGCTGGCCGGGCGACGCGTTCAGCCTGGTGCCGCAGGGCGGGGGCGACCACTTCACCGGGCACCGCTGCGCCGGCGAGTGGATCACCATCGAGCTGATGAAACGGGCCGTCGCCAACCTCACCGGCGCGATGAGCTACCAGGTCCCGCCGCAGAACCTGGCGCTGAACCTGGGCCGGATGCCCGCCCTGCCGCCCAGCGGTCTGCTCGTCGACGCGGTCCGCCGCACCGCGTGAGCGTCACTCCGCCACCACGAGGGCCTGCGGAGCGGCCTGCTTCATCCGGGTGCGCAGCCACTTGAGCTGGATCGTGGTCTCCTGCTCGCAGGACTTCACCACGCTCAGCAGTTCCTCGTCCCGCGCCCCGTACGCGGCCTGCCCGACCACCGTCCAGCAGATGTCGCACTCGGCGGCCATCAGATAGAGGTCCTGGAGGTCGCGGAGCAGCCCGATCGGGCCGGTACGCGTGCCGGAGAAGAGCTCCGAGTGCAGCCGGTCGGGTTCCTTCGGGGCCTCCTCGGCGTACCGGTGGGCGAAGGGGGCCAGCGTCTCCGCGTGGCGGTGGCACTGGGCGGCCAGCTTCTCGCAGGTGTGGAAGACGTCCGGCTCGTCCCGGTGCGCCTCGCCGACCTCGGTGAAGGCGTCGCCGAGGCGGTCCTGGGCCTTGTGCAGCAGCCCGAGATAGTGCGCCAGGTGCATGTCACCCCTCCTTCGACGACGCCTCGGCGGCCGGTCCGCCGACGGTGGCCGGGATGCCCGAGCCCTCCGGCGGGGCGCAGCCGCCCACCGTGGGCGCGGGCGACGGGCGACCGTCCGAGTCGGCCTCCTTCACCACCCGGACCGCCGCGACCTTGAAGATCGGCTGCTTGGAGACCGGGTCCCAGGCGGTGATGGTCAGCTCGTTCGCGGCCCGGTCGTGCCGGCCCTGGCCGGGCGCGGCGCCGTCGTCGGTGTCCCAGTAGCCGTAGTGGAACGGGACGAAGACCACGCCGGGGCGTACCCCGCAGATCCGGGCCCGGCCCCGGACGGCGCCGCGCGGCGACTCGACCCGGACCAGGTCGCCCTCGCCGACGCCGAGCCGGTCGGCGTCGGCCGGGTTGAGTTCCACCCACGACTCGGGGGCGGCGTGCACGAGCTGGGTGGCCCGGCCGGTCTTGGTCCGGGTGTGGAACTGGTAGACGGTCCGACCGGTGGTGAGCAGCAGCGGGTAGTCGTCGCTGGGCACCTCGGGTGACGGCTGGTACGGCGCCGCGTGCAGGAACGCCCGTCCGCCCGGCTGCTTCGCCTTGTACTCCTCCGGCAGCAGCTCCGCGCCCGTGGTCAGGTCATGGCCGTACGACTCGCAGTAGTCCGGGTCGGTGTGGAACACGCCGTCGGTGTAGAGCCGCTCGGTGCCGTCCGGGTGCTCCTCGGTGCACGGCCACTGGATGCCGCCCGTGCGCAGCTTCTCGTACGTGATGCCGGTGTAGTCGCAGGGCCGGCCGCGCGAGCACTCCTGCCACGCCGCGAACACCTCCTCCGGCCCGGTCCAGGGGATCAGCGGGTTGCCGTCCTTGTCCCGGAAGTCCATCCGGCGGGCGTAGTCGAGGAAGATGTCCAGGTCGGACCGGGCCTCGCCGGGCGGCTCGACCGCCTTGTCGGAGATGTGCACCGTCCGGTCCACGCTGGTGAACGTGCCGGTCTTCTCACCCCAGGTGGCGGCCGGCAGCACCACGTCGGCCAGCTCGGCGGTCTCGGTCAGGAAGAGGTCCTGCACCACCACGAACAGCTCCGGCCGGGCCAGGATCCGGCGCACCCGGGCCAGGTCGGGCAGGGAGACCGCCGGGTTGGTCGCCGAGATCCAGAGCAGCTTGATCGAGCCCTGCTCCGCGTACCGGAAAATCTGCATGGCGTGGGTCGGCGGCGCCCAGTGCGGGATGGTGTCGACCTCGACGTTCCAGAGCCGGGCCAGCTCGGCGATGTGCTCCTCGTTCGCCCAGTTGCGCAGGCCCGGCAGGTCACCGTCGGCGCCGCACTCGCGGTTGTTCTGCGCGGTCGGCTGGCCGTTCATCTGGTAGAGCCCGGCGCCGGGACGGCCGATCATGCCGCGGATCAGGTGCAGGTTGTTCACCTGGCAGGCCGCGGCGGTGGCCTGGTTGGACTGGTAGAAGCCCTGGAGCACGGTGGAGAGCAGCCGCTGCGACCCGCCGAGCAGCTCGGCGGCGCGCTCGATGTCCCGGGCGGGCAGGTCGCAGATCTCGGCGACCTTCGCCACCGGGTAGTCCTCGACCACCTTGCACAGCTCGTCGAAGCCCAGGGTGTGCGCCGCCACGTACTCCTCGTCGTACCAGCCGCGGTGGATGATCTCGCGCAGCAGGCCGTTGAGCAGCGCCATGTTGGTGCCGTTGCGCAGCGCCAGGTGCACGTCGGCCTCCCGGGCCACCGGGGTGGCCCGCGGATCCACCGCGAGCATCGCCGGCGGGTTGGCGCCGCGCCGGCGGTCCAGCATCCGCATCCACAACACGGTCTGGGTCTCCGCGACGTTGTGCCCCCAGAGCGCGATCGCGTCGCAGTGGTCCACATCGGTGTACGAGCCGGGTTGGCCGTCGGTGCCGAAGGACGCCTTCATGGCCGCGGCGGCGGTGGCGGTGCAGAGCCGGGTGTTGCCGTCCATGTGCGGGGTGCCGATCCCCGCCTTGCCGATCACCCCGAGGGTGTAGTACTCCTCGAGGAAGAGCTGGCCGCTGGTGTAGAAGCCGAAGTGCCCCCAGCCGCCCGGCCCCTTGAGCAGCTCCTTCGAGCGCGCCACGATCCGGCCCATCGCGGTGTCCCAGTCCGTCTCCACCAGGCGGTCGCCGTCCCGGACCAGCGGCCGGCGCAGCCGGTCCGGGCTGTGGTTGGCCTGCCAGCCGTACAGGTCCTTCGGGTCGACCCGGCCGTGGTTGATCCGGTCCTGGCGCCGGCCCCGGACGCCGACGATCCGGTCGTCGATTACCGCGATGTCCATCGCGTCCCCGTTGGAGTGCAGGATCGAGGCGCTGGGCACCCAGCGCTGCACGTCCGCCTCGGTGTGCCCGTCGGAGAGGAAGGTGTCCACCCGCACCGGCCAGGGCTCCCCCGGCCCGTACGGCGTGCGCGGCCCCCACGGGTCGGCGATCCGGTCGACCATCTCCTCATCCCTCCCTCGGTGCGGACCACAGCGGCATCTGCCGGCCGGTGGCCCGGTTGAAGAGCAGATCCACCACCGTCACCAGCAGCACGGCGGCGAACGCGATCACCAGTTGGGTCGGCGTCCGGAGCAGCCCCAGACTCACGATGAGCGTGGTGGCGCCGGCCGGCGGGTGCGGGGCCTTCACGAGGACCAGCACCGCTGCGGTGATCGCCAGGGAGCCGGCGGCGGCCACGATCCGCAGTCCCGACACCCCTTCCTGGAGCGCGGGCGGGTGGTCGGCGAGCCCGGTGAGCACCAGCATGGCGTACCCGGCGAGCAACGCCACCAGGTGCCCGATGACGGTGTTGCGGGGGGACGACTCCGGCTTGCCGGGTTGCTCGACGTGCAGCATGATCGCCGGGCCCAGGCTGGGGAAGAGCCAGGGTTGCCGGGTGAGCAGGGCGACCGTACCGGCCACCACCACGGCGACCGCGCTGCCGGCGAAGCCCCGCACGGCGGGCCGGGACGGCGTCTCTTCGATCTCGGGGGGCATATCAACAGCTGTACCCCGCCGCGAGAATCCGAACCGGGGCGCGTCCCGGCCCCGCGCAATCGCCTCACGCCGCCTGCGGGTGCAGCACGGTACGCAGGCAGCCGTCCTCCTTCTTCTGGAAGATCTCGTAGCCCTGGGCGCCCTGCTCCAGCGGCATCGGGTGGGTGGCCAGGTAGCCGGGGTCGATCTCGCCGACCGCGATCCGGTCCAGCAGCATCGGGATGTAGCGCTGAGCGTGCATCTGACCCATCCGCAGCACCAGCGCCTTGTTCATGGCCGCGCCGAGCGGGAACTTGTCCACCAGCCCGCCGTAGACGCCGACGATGCTCACCGTGCCGCCCTTGCGGCACGCCATGATCGCCTGCCGGATCGAGGTCGGCCGGTCGCTCTGCAGCCGGGCGGTCTGCTTCGCCTTGTCGTACGCGTAGATCGGGCCGACGTCGTGCGACTCCATCCCGACGGCCTCGATGCAGGCGTCCGGCCCGCGCCCGGCGGTCAACTCGCGCAGCGCCTCCAGCACGTCGGTCTCCGCGTAGTTGATCGTCTCGACGCCGAGCCGGTCGGCGGCGGCGCCGAGCCGCTCCGGCAGCCGGTCGATCACGATCACCCGCTCGGCGCCGAGGATCTGTGCCGAGCGCGCGGCCATCTGGCCCACCCCGCCGGCACCCCAGACCGCGACCACCTCGCCGCCCTTGAAGCCGCAGAAGTCGGCGGCCATCCAGCCGGTCGGCATGGCGTCGGAGGCGAACACCACCGAGTCGTCCGGCACCCCGTCGGGGACGGTGAACGCGCCGACGTCGCCGAACGGCACCCGGATGTACTCGGCATGGCTGCCGGAGTAGCCGCCCGCCGCGTGCGAGTAGCCCAGGATGCCGGCCGGTGCGTGACCCCACAGCTTCTCCGTGAAGACCGGCTGCGGGTTCGAGTTGTCGCAGAGCGAGTACTGCTCGGTACGGCAGTACCAGCAGCCGCCGCAGGCCACCACCGAGCCCACCACCACCCGGTCGCCGACCTTGATCCGCTGGACCTCCGGGCCGGTCTCCACCACCTCGCCCATGAACTCGTGGCCGAGGATGTCGCCCTCCCGCATGGCGGGCAGATAGCCGTTGATCAGGTGCAGATCGGAGCCGCACACGCTGCTGGCCCGGACCTTGACGATGATGTCCCCGGCGGAGCGGATGGTGGGCTCCGGCACGTCGCGTACGGCCAGCTTGCCGACACCCTCCCAGCAGAGCGCCCTCACGGCCGGCCTCCCACCATCAGCCTCTCGCGGATCTTGTCGGTGGCCTGCTCCTGCTTCCGGTCGCGCCCGGACGGATCGTGCCGGGTGTCCAGCACCTGGCCGGTTTCGATCAGCGACTTGATCCGGCGCAGCGCGCTCCGCAGGGCCAGGTCCGGGTCGTGCCCGTTGGCCAGGCCGAGCGCCCGGCGCACCGGGCCGGAGCGCCAGCGCAGCTCGGCGCGGATCTCGGTGCCGCGATCCTGCGGCGCCGGCGCCAGCTCGACCCGGCCCCGCTGGTCCAGCGGCCCGTCGCTCACCCGCCAGCTCAACCGGCGCGGCCCGTCGACGGTGATCTCGGCGCGCCACTCGGTGCCGCCGCCGCCCGGGTCGCTCGCCACGCAGCGCCACCGGTTGTCGGCGAGCTGTTCCAGGGTCGCCCACTCGGCCAGCCCCCGGTCCAGCTGCTCCCGGTCGGTCCAGAAACCGATCACCGCGTCGATCGGCCGGTCCACGGTGATCCCCCGGTGGACGACGTACCAGCCGTCCTCCCGCTCGGGTTGGTGCCGACGCCGCCGGCGGGCCACCAGCCGGCCCACCCCGACCGCGGTCACCGTGGCCGCCCCGGCCAGGGCCCACCTCGTTCCGTTGCTGGTCATCACGTCTCCTCCACCCGGGCGTCCGGGGTTGGACCACCCGTATCGGGTGCGCTACCCGGCGCTGGTCCAGTGAAACGGCAAAACGGTTTGATCGCTGGGATTTCGGGCAGCCTGGGACACCGATGCCGGCCCGGAGGAGGAGCCGATGCCCGCGTACCACGAGGCGGCCCGACCGGTGCGGCTGTTGGCCGCGCTGGCGGCGGGCACAGCGGTGCTCGCCGCGTTCACCCCCGGCCGCCCAGGACGGTGGTCCCGGGCCGATGCTGCCGGTCATCAGTGCTTGCCTTCCGTTCGCGCCTGCCGGGCGATCAGGTCCCGCGCGGCGGGCAGGTCGTC
>NZ_JBSGJR010000348.1:0-7437 GCF_053605645.1 Micromonospora sp. NPDC003776 | reverse complement strand
GTGGATCTTGCAGCGCGGTATGGGCTGACGATCTGCGACCCGCAGGGCGATGACGTGTCAAGACCTGACAGTTGATGTCCGAGCGCCGTTGGGGATGTCGACAGTGGATATCCCGGATCGGGGAGCGCGCGCATAGAGTGGTGAGGACCACAGCTACGCGGTGACGACCTGGGGGACCGAGCGATGCAGACGCCGGACGCACTTCCCGCCGAGATCGACCTGACCCGCCCGAGCGCGGCCCGGGTCTACGACTACTTCCTCGGCGGCGCGCACAACTTCGAGATCGACCGGCAGCTCGCCGAGCAGATCGCGGCCATGACCCCGAACCTGGCCGCGACCATGCGCTCCGGCCGCGAGTTCCTCCGCCGGGCGGTACGGGTGCTGCTCGACGCGGGCATCGACCAGTTCCTCGACATCGGCTCCGGGATTCCCACCGTGGGCAACGTGCACGAGGTGGCCCAGGCGGCCAACCCGGCGGCCCGGATCGTCTACGTCGACATCGACCCGGTCGCGGTGGCGCACAGCCGGGAACTCCTCGCCGGCAACGACCGGGCCCTCGCCATCCACGGTGACCTGCGCGAGCCGAAGCTGATCCTGGACCAGGCCCGGGCCAGCGGCCTGATCGACTTCGACCGGCCGCTCGGCATCCTGCTCGCCGGAGTGGTGCACTTCATCCCCGACACCGACCGGCCCGGCGACATCCTGGCCACCCTGCGATCCGCCGCCGCGCCCGGCAGCTTCCTGGTCATCTCCCACTCGACCTTCGAGGACCAGCCCCGGGAGATGCTGGAGGCGCAGCGGCTCTCCGCGCGCACCGCCACCGAGATCACCCTCCGGTCCCGGGCGGAGATCACCAGCTACTTCGGCGACTGGACGATCCTCGAACCGGGCGTGGTGCACATGCCGCTGTGGCGGCCCGACTCGCCGTCCGACGTGGACGAGCACCCCGAGCGGTTCGGGGCGTTCGGCGGCGTCGCCCGGTACGACCGGCCCGCCGGCTGAGCCCATGCGCGCCCCGGACCCCGACGGGGGCGGGTTCAGCCGACCGGGCGCCCAGGCGTACGCCGCGGAGTGGGCCCGGGCGGTGCGCCGCATCGGGTTCGTGCCGCTCAGCGCGGCCGAGACCGAGCGGCTGCTGCTGGTGCACACCGTACGGCTCGGGCAGGCCGTGCTCGCCCCGGCGTTCTCCGCGGAGGCGGCCGAGGACGTGGGACGGGCCCTCGTCGAGGCGCACCTCACCGAGCCGGGCGTACTGGACTGGTCGGTCCAGGCGCTCGGCGACCGGTTCCTGCCCTGGGTGCTGGCGTCCCGGG
The DNA here is from genome assembly GCF_053605645.1 of Micromonospora sp. NPDC003776. Lineage (NCBI taxonomy): Bacteria > Bacillati > Actinomycetota > Actinomycetes > Micromonosporales > Micromonosporaceae > Micromonospora > Micromonospora sp. NPDC003776. The sequence goes on along the minus strand of NZ_JBSGJR010000348.1, from coordinate 6,124 downwards.
CGGAGCAGCCGGAGGCCCGGGAGCGGGTCGCCGCGATGCAGGGCGCCCTCGCGGCCGGCTTCGCCCGCGCGCTGCGGGACCGGACCTTCAGCCAGCAGGAGCGCATCGCCCGCTCGGCCTGGCAGGCCCGGGACGCGGTGGAGCAGGCGCTGCGGGACAGCGAGGCACGGTTCCGCGCGGTGTTCACCGGCGCCGCGATCGGGATCGGCATCGCCGGCATCGACGGCGCCATCCTGGAGGTCAACCAGTCCTTCGCGGACATGCTCGGTTACAGCGTCGAGGAGCTGCGGGAGATCAACGTCGCCGCGCTGTTCCACGCCGAGGACGCGGCCGGCATGTGGGAGCTCTACCAGGAGCTGATCGAGGGCAAGCACGACAGCGTACGGGTGGAGAAGCGCTACCACCGCAAGGACGGCAGCGTGGTCTGGACCGATCTGGCCGTCTCGCTGATCCGGTACGACGACGGCCGTCCCCGGTTCACCGTCGCGATGATCGAGGACATCACCCAGCGGTACGAACTCCAGCAGCGACTGCGCTTCCAGGCGCTGCACGACCCGCTCACCGGCCTGCCCAACCGGACCCTCTTCTTCGAGACCCTGGGCGAGGTCTTCGGGACCGCCGGCCCGGAGCAGCGGGTCGGCATCTGCTTCATCGACCTGGACGGCTTCAAGGCGATCAACGACAGCCTCGGCCACGACCTCGGGGACCGGCTGCTCAAGGTGATCGGCCGGCGGCTCGCCGACTGCGTGGCCGGCCGGGGCCACCTGGTGGCCCGGATGGGCGGCGACGAGTTCGTCATCCTGGTCGACTCCGACGGCGGCCTCGACGACGCGGTGGAGGTGGCCGAGCTGGCGCTCGCGGCGGTCTCCGCCCCGGTGCACGTCGGGGATCAGCAGCTCGCCGTCTCGGCCAGCATCGGCATCGTGGAGTGCCCGGCGGTGGAGACCAGCGTGTCGGAGCTGATGAAGGCCGCCGACATCACCCTCTACTGGGCGAAGGCCGAGGGGCGCGGCCGGTGGGCGGTCTACGACCCGGAGCGCAGCGCCGCCGACATCGCCCGCTCGGCGCTCGCCGCCGGGCTGCCGGCCGCGCTGGACCGGAACGAGTTCGTGGTGCACTACCAGCCCATCGTGTCGCTGCTCGACGGGTCGATGGTGGCGGTCGAGGCGCTGGTCCGCTGGCAGCACCCGGAGCTGGGGCTGATCGGCCCGGACCGGTTCATCGGGCTGGCCGAGGAGACCGGCCTGATCATCCGGCTCGGCGCCTGGGTGCTCAGGCAGGCGTGCCGGGACGCCGAGAGCTGGCGGCGCGCGTACCCCGGGACGCGGCTTATGGTCAACGTCAACCTGGCCGCCCGGCAGGCCGACGACCCCGGCATCGTGGAGACCGTCGCCGAGGCGTTGCAGCACACCGGGCTCCCCGCCGAGCTGCTGCAACTCGAGCTGACCGAGAGCGCCGTGATGGGCACCGCGGGGGAGCCGCTGCGCTCCCTGCGCCGCCTCGCCGACCTCGGCGTACGGCTGGCCATCGACGACTTCGGCACCGGCTACTCCAACCTGGCCTACCTGCGGCGGCTGCCGATCCACTGCCTGAAGCTGGCCGGCCCGTTCGTCGAGGGCATCCGGGCCGACGGGACGGACGTCGCCGCCGACCACCGGGACGAGCGGATCGTCGACGCGCTGGTCCGGCTGGCCCACGCCCTCGAGTTGTGGGTGACCGCCGAGGCGGTGGAGACCGAGGTGCAGGCCGAGCGGCTGCGGGCGCTGCGCTGCGACACCGGGCAGGGCCGCTGGTTCGGCGTCCCGGTGCCGGCCGACCGGATCCACGCCCGGCTGGCCGGCGGCGGCGGGCGGGCGGCGTGAGCGGACCCGCCACCGGGCATCACGGTGGGACGGCCCGACCGACGCCCCGTCGGTTCGGCGCGCGACGGGAGGCGGCGGCATGGGTCTGACCGATACGCAGGCGGTGGTGTCGCTGGTCACCGCGCTGGCGATCCTGGCCGGACTGGCCGGGGTGGTGGTGCCCGGCCTGCCGGCGCTGCCGCTGTGCTGGGGCGGGGTGCTGGTCTGGGCGCTGTTCGGCGGGGCCGGCCCGGGGCGCTGGGCGGTGCTCGCCGCCGCCACCGTGGTAGCGGCCGGCGGCACGGTGGTCAAGTACGCCTGGCCGGGCCGGAACCTGAAGCGGACCGGGGTGCCGACGTCGTCCCTGCTGGCCGGCGGCCTGCTCGGGCTGGTCGGGTTCTTCGTCGTCCCGGTCGTCGGCCTGCCGATCGGCTTCGTCGGCGGGATCTGGGGTGCGGAGCGGCTGCGCCTGGGCAGCAACCAGCTCGCCTGGCCGGCCACCGTGCAGGCGCTCAAGGCGGCCGGGCTCTCCATGCTGGTCGAGTTCCTGGCCGGCGTGGTCATCGCCGCGCTGTGGGTCGCCGGGCTGCTGTTCACCTGAGGGCCCCGGCCGCGGGACGACTAGGGTCGTCCCATGCGGATCACCGTCCTGGGCGGCCTCGGCGCGTGGCCCACCGCCGACCAGGCTTGCTCCGGTTTCCTGGTCGAACACGAGGGCTTCCGGCTGCTGATCGACCCCGGCTACGCAACCCTGCAACCGCTGCTGGCTCGCGTCCCGGCCGCCGGCGTGGACGCGGTGTACGTCAGCCACGGCCACCCGGACCACTGTGCCGACCTGCAACCACTGCTGCGGGCCCGGGTGCTCGCCGACCGGTCGGGTCCGCCGCTGCCCGTCCACGCGCCCGCCGGCAGCCTGGACCGGCTGCTCGCCATCGACGAGCCGGGCCTGGTGGACGGCGCGTACCGGTTGGCGGGCTTCGTCCCGGGGGAGGCATTCGAACTCGGACCGTACCGGGTGGACACCTGGTCGCTGCCGCACTGGGTGCCCAACGCCGGCGCGCGGTTCACCGGCCGGGACGCGGTGCTGGCCTACACCGGGGACACCGGAAGCAGCCCCGACCTCGTCACGTTGGCCCGGGACGCCGACCTGCTGATCGCGGAGGCGACGTACCCGGAGGAGATCCCGGACCGGCACGCCGGCAACCTCTCCAGCGCGGCCGAGGTCGGCCGGTACGCGGCGGCGGCCGGGGCGCGGCGGGTGCTGCTCACCCACCTCTGGCCCGGCACCGCGTCGGACCCGGCGGTCGCGGCGGCCCGCCGGTCGTTCCCGGGCCCGATCCAGGTCGCCGCGCCCGGTCTGGTGGTGTGCGTCCCGGAGCCGGAACTCCCTCCGCCGGGGGAGGCGACCGACCCGCCAGCGTGAGGGCGAGGGCCCGACCGGTTCCTAACGTCGGGTCCATGGTCCTCCTGCGCCCCGCCACCCGTCGGCGAGCGGACCGGGCCTGGGCGGCGGTGCGCCTGACCCGCCCCTGGTTCTGGCCGCTCGGCTGGGCGGCGGCCTACGCCGGTTCGGTGCTCGCCACGGGTGGCTGGCGGCCACCCGCCGAGGCGGTGCCGCGGTCGCTGGCCGCACTGGTCGTGCTCGGGCCGCTGGTCTGGGCGTCCGTCCTCGCGATCAACGACCGGCACGACCTGCCCAGCGACCGGCGGAACCCGCGCAAGGCGACCGCGCCGCTGGTCACCGGCCTGCTCACCGAGGTCGACCTGGTTCGCTGGCACACCGGCGCCTCCGTCGCGGCGCTCGGCGTGGCGGCCACCGTCGGGCCGAGCTTCGCCGTCGGCACGGCCGCCGTGCTGCTGCTCGGCTGGCTCTACAGCGCCCCACCGGTCCGCCTCAAGGCCCGGCCCGGCCTGGACGTCGCGGCCAACGCCCTCGCCGTCGGCGTGCTCGCGCCCCTGGCGGGCTGGTCGCTGCACCGGCCGGTCACCGACTACCCGGTCCCGGTGGCGCTGCTGGGCCTGCTCCTGGTCGCCGCGCTCTACCTGCCGACCACGGTGCTGGACGTCGAGGCGGACCGGGCGGCCGGTGACACCACCGCGGCGGTCCGCTGGACGCCCCGGACGTGCCGGCGGGCCGGCCTCGTCCTCTGGACGGGGGCCACGGCGGTGTGGCTGATCAGCCTCCACCTGGACCTGCTGGTCCGGCGGGACTCCTGGCTGCTGCAGACGGTCTGGGCGCCGGTGCTCGTCGCCGGGTACGCCGTCGCCGTCCGGCGGCCGTCCATCCCGCGGCTGGCCGCGGTCTGCCTGCTCTTCGCCGTGCCGGCCGGGGACTTCCTGCGGGCCTGGGTGACCGCCGGTGGGCCGTCCTGAGGGCCGGCGGAGGGCGACGGTGCGGGGCGTCCGGAGGGTACGGCGAACCGCCGTACGTCAGTGAGAGAGAGGTGGACGCCCCGCGCCGGCGCGGACCGGGCGTTGCCGAGCGCCCGGTGTCGGCCCGTCGCGATCGGGCCTGGTCACGGGCTCAATGATCCCGTCGGAGCGGCCGCCCGGGCAAGGCATTTTGGACGACGGCGGGACGCGGGCATCGGTAAATGGTCTGATCCTGGGCCACATTTTCGGTCGATCTCCATTGACCTCGCTGAGCGTGCGGCGGATTATCCCGGTCAGACAGTGGCCCAGGTCACAGTCTCCACCCCCTGCGGTCCAAGGGAGACACGATGAGCTCATCGATCCAGGACGGCGTACCCCCGGCTTCCCCCCTCAGCGACGAGGAACGGCTCGCGCAGCTGGGATACAAGCAGGAGCTGCGCCGAAAGCTGTCCGGCTTCTCCAACTTCGCCGTCTCGTTCTCCATCATCTCCATCCTGGCCGGCGCCATCACGTCGTACGGCATCGCCATGACGGCGGGCGGCCCACTGGCCATCACTCTGGGCTGGCTCTTCGTCGGCGTCATGGTCATCTTCGTGGCGCTGGCCATGGCCGAGATCTGCTCGGTCTATCCCACCGCCGGCGCCCTCTACTGGTGGGCCGCCGCGCTCGCCAAGCGGAACAAGGCCGCCTGGGCCTGGTTCGTCGGCTGGTTCAACTTCCTGGGCGAGGTGGCGGTGACCGCCGCGATCGACTTCGGGGCCGCGATCACCACGTCGGCCTTCCTGAGCCTCGCCTTCGACCTGGAGGTGACCGCCGGGCGTACCTTCCTGGTCTTCCTCCTGATCATCGTCGCGCACGGCCTGCTCAACACCTTCGGGGTCAACCTCGTCCGGCTCCTGTCGGACGTCAGCGCCTGGTGGCACCTCGCCGGCGTGGCGATCATCGTCGCCGTGCTCGCGGTCGTGCCGGACCAGCACAAGCCGCTCTCCGAGGTCTTCCTCGAGGTACGCAACGAGACCGGCTTCACCTTCGCCGGCGCGGCCGGCTACGCGGTCCTGATCGGCCTGCTGATGGCGCAGTACACCTACACCGGCTACGACGCGAGCGCGCACGTGGCGGAGGAGACGCACGACGCCGCCCGCTCCGCGCCGCGCGGCATCGTCATGTCGGTGGTGGTCTCGGTGCTCGCCGGGTTCGTGCTGCTGTTCGCGATCACCTGGTCCATCCAGGACTACCAGGCGGAGCGGACGACGGAGCTGGGCCTGCCCCCGGCCCAGATCTTCATCGACGCCGCGGGGCGCGACCTCGGCACGTTCCTGCTCTTCATCTGCGTGGTCGCCCAGTTCTTCTGCGGCATGGCGTCGGTGACCGCGAACTCGCGGATGGCCTACGCGTTCAGCCGGGACGGCGCCCTGCCCGGCTCCCGGATCTGGAAGCGGGTCAACCCGCGCACGGGTACGCCCACGAACTCCATCTGGCTCTGCGTGGCCTGCTCCACCCTGCTGGTCCTGCCGTCGCTGTGGAACACCACCGCCTACCTGGCGGCCACCTCCATCGCGGTGATCGGCCTCTACATCGCGTACGTGGCACCGGTCTTCCTGCGCCGGCGTACGCCGGACTTCGCGGTCGGCCCGTGGAACCTGGGCCGGTGGAGCGGGCCGGTCGGGTGGACGGCGATCGTCTGGGTCGCGATCATCTGCGTCCTGTTCGTGCTGCCCACCAGCAGCCCGGTCACCGCCGGCACCTTCAACTACACGATCGTCGCGGTCGGCGTGGTGCTCGGTGCCGCCTGGCTCTGGTGGATCCTCAGCGCCCGGCGCTGGTTCACCGGCCCCCGGCACAACGTCCCGGACCCGGTGATCCCCCGGCCGGCGGCGGGTGCCGAGGCCGTCACCGAGCCCGCCGCCGAG
>NZ_JBSGJR010000347.1:0-7443 GCF_053605645.1 Micromonospora sp. NPDC003776 | reverse complement strand
GTGGACCTCCGGGCGGGCCCGGCGGGCGGCGGCCGCGACCGGCACCGTGGCCGGTACACCGACGGAGGGGCCGGGCGCGGCCGTCCTCGGTCGGCTGGTGCCGCTGTTGCCGTACACGACCGTGCTGGTGGCGTTGGTGGTGCCGCTGGCGGCGGTGCTCTACCTGGTCACCACCACCGCGTGGACCGGGTTGGAGCAGGCCGTGCTGCGCCGTCCGCAGCCGACATCCATCGACGTGCGTTGACAAGGCGGGGACCGGGGGCGTACAAAACGCTCTCAGAGAGCGCTCTCCTGCCCCCGTCCCCGCAGAGAGGCACCCCGATGAATCCTGTCCCGGCGGCTCCGGCCGCCTCCTCCACCGTGCGCCGCCCCCGCCGCCGGCTCGCCCTGGGCGCGGCCGTGCTCGCCACCACCACCGCGGTGGCCACCGTCTCGATGGCTGCGCACGCGGCCGTGCCCCCGCCCGCCTCCGGCTGGAGCCTGGTGTGGAGCGACGACTTCACCGGCGCCGCCGGCGCCCTGCCCTCGTCCGCCAACTGGATCATCGACACCGGCACCAGCTACCCGGGCGGCCCGGCCAACTGGGGCACCGGCGAGATCCAGACCTACACCTCGAACACCGCCAACCTCGCCCAGGACGGCGCCGGCAATCTCCGGATCACCCCGCTGCGGGACACCGCCGGTCGGTGGACCTCGGCCCGGATCGAGACCGTCCGCGCCGACTTCAAGCCGCCCGCCGGGGGAGTGCTGGCGATCGAGGGCCGGATCCAGATGCCGAACGTCACCGGCGCGGAGGCGGCCGGCTACTGGCCGGCGTTCTGGTCGCTCGGCTCGCCGTACCGGGGCAACTACCAGAACTGGCCCGGCATCGGCGAGATCGACGTGATGGAGAACGTCAACGGGCTCAACCAGGTCTGGGGGACGCTGCACTGCGGGGTCGCCCCGGGCGGCCCGTGCAACGAGTTCAACGGCCTGGGCAACACCCGGGCCTGCCCCGGCAGCACCTGCCAGTCCGCGTTCCACACCTACCGCACCGAGTGGGACGCCTCGGTCAGCCCGCAGCAGCTGCGCTGGTACGTGGACGGCCAACTCTTCCACACCGTCAGCCAGAGCCAGATCGGCGAGCCGTACTGGACCCAGATGACCGGGCACGGCGGGTACTTCCTGCTGCTCAACGTGGCGATGGGCGGCTCGTTCCCGAACGGCGTGGCCGGCTACACCACGCCGACCGGGTCGACCGTCTCCGGCCGGCCGATGCTGGTCGACTACGTCGCGGTCTACGCCCGGGGAGGCGGGACCACCACGCCGCCCCCCTCGGGGACCGTGGACGCGTACTCGACCATCCAGGCCGAGGCGTACAACGCGCAGAACGGGGTGCAGGTGGAGGCGTGCGCCGAGGGTGGCCAGAACATCGGCTGGCTCGCCAGCGGTGACTGGGCCCGGTACGACAACGTGGACTTCGGCAGCACCCCGCCGAGGGACTTCGTGGCCCGGGTCGCCTCCGGCGCGCCGAGCGGGGTGAGCGGCCTGGTCCAGGTGCGGGTGGACAGTCCGACCGCCACGCCGATCGGCAGCTTCGCGATCGCCGACACCGGCGGTTGGCAGAGCTGGCGCTCGGTGCCGGGCAACGTCTCGGCGGTCACCGGACGGCACACCGTCTACCTCACGTTCAGCAGCGGCCAGGGCGCCGACTTCGTCAACGTCAACTGGTTCACCTTCCGCCACTGAGCGGCGACCCGGAAGCCCTCCACCGGGGGCTTCCGGGTCCCCTCTGGACAGAAACAGTTAACACTCTTAATAATGGGCGCACGTCGACGGTCGTAAATACCTCTCCACCACCACAACGGTCCCCTGGAGGACGCCGTGAGACTCCGCTCCGCCCGCGCGGCCACGTTCGCCGCCGCGCTCGCCACCGCCCTGGCGGCGGCCACCGTACTGGCCGCGCCACCCGCCTCCGCCGCCACCGCCGCCTTCGTCCGCACCTCCAGCTGGGACACCGGGTACGAGGCGAAGTTCACCGTCACCAACGACAGTTCGGCCAGCATCTCCTCCTGGAACGTCCAGTTCGACCTGCCGGCCGGCAGCGCCGTCGGCTCCTACTGGGACGCGCTGCTGAGCACCTCCGGGCAGCACGTCACCGCCCTGAACCAGTCCTGGAACGGCACCCTCGCGCCGGGCGCCAGCACCACCTTCGGCTTCGTGGTCAGCGGTACCGGCAACCCGACCAACTGCACGGTCAACGGCGGCCCGTGCACCGGCGGGGGCGGCGGCACCCCGGGAGCCCCGGCCGCCCCCGGCGGCCTGCGCGTCACCGGCGTCACCAACACCTCGATCTCGCTGGCCTGGAACGCCGTCTCCGGCACGGTCAGCGGCTACCGGGTGTACGAGGGCAGCAGCGTGAAGGCCACCGTCACCGGCACCTCGGCCACCGTCTCCGGGCTGGCCGCCTGCACCGGGCACAGCTACACGGTCACCGCGTACAACGCCAGCGGCGAGTCGGCCAGGTCAGCGCCGGTGTCGGGCAGCACCACCGGCTGCACCGGCGGGGGCGGGGGCGCCATGGCCGCCGCGCCCTACCTCTACCCGGGCTGGGGCGACCCGCCCGCGCCGGCCACGGTGATGGGCGCGACCGGGATCAAGTGGTTCACCATCGCGTTCGTGCTCTCCGGCGGCGGCTGCACCCCGGCCTGGGACGGCACCGGCTCGCTCACCGGCAGCACCTGGGCCAACACCATCGCCGCGATCCGCGCCGCCGGGGGTGACGTGATCCCCTCGTTCGGCGGCTGGAGCGGCAACAAGCTCGGCCCGAACTGCTCCTCCGCCAGCGCCCTGGCCGGTGCCTACCAGCAGGTCATCAACGCGTACGGGCTGAAGGCGATCGACATCGACATCGAGAACACCGACGAGTTCGAGAACGAGGTGGTGCAGGACCGGATCCTCGGCGCCCTCAAGATCGTGAAGCAGAACAATCCCGGGCTGCGAACCATCGTCACGATCGGCACCTCGACCAGCGGGCCGTCCTGGTGGGGCACCCGCCTGATCAACCAGGCCGCCGCGCTCCAGGCCGACATCGACGTCTTCACCATCATGCCGTTCGACTTCGGCGGCGGGGCCAACATGTACCAGAGCACGGTGAACGCCGCCGAGGGGCTGAAGAACGCGCTCAAGACCGCGTTCGGCTGGTCCGACGCCACCGCGTACGCCCACATGGGCATCTCGGGCATGAACGGCCTCTCCGACCAGCAGGAGCTGACCTCGCCGGCGACCTGGACCCAGATCCGGGACTGGGCCAAGGCTCGCGGGCTCGCCCGCTTCACCTTCTGGTCGGTCAACCGGGACCGGCCCTGCCCCGGCGGGGGCGTGGTCTCCAACTGCTCCGGCATCTCCCAGAACACCTGGGAGTTCACCTCGATCACCGCGCAGTACTGAGCCCGCGGGTCAGCGGCCGGCGGTCACCGACCGCCGGTCGCGCCGCCGGCGTACCTTCTTCACCGCCCAGCTCACCACCATCAGCGCGAAGATCGCGAAGATCGCGTAGTTGAACCAGTCGCTGTACCGGGCGACATCCTGCCAGCGGGCGCCGAGGGCGAAGCCGAGCCCGACGATCAACCCGTTCCACACCCCGCTGCCGATCGTGGTGAGCAGCACGAACTCGCCCAGCGGCATCCGGTTCGCGCCGGCCGGGACGGAGACCAGGCTGCGCACCACGGGCACCACCCGGCCGATCAGGACCGCCCACCTGCCGTGCCGCTCGAACCAGCGGTCGGCCCTCTCCAGATCCTCCCGGTCCACCAGCGGGATGTGGTCGAGCCAGCGCTTCAGTCGTTCCTCGCCGAGCGCGGCGCCGAGCCAGTAGAGGACCAGCGCGCCGAGCAGCGACCCGGCCGTCGCGGCCAGCACGATCAGCCCCACGTGGAACCGGCCCTCGGCGGCCAGGTAGCCGGCCATGGCCAGGACGACCTCGCTGGGGATCGGCGGGATGATGCTCTCCAGGGCGACCAGCAGCGCCACACCGACGGCGCCCAGCGAGTCGATGACGCTCGCCACCCACCCGGTCAGCCCGCTGAACTGGTTCGGGTCGACGTTCTGGGCGAGAGCCATGGGCGTCCTTCCGCGCGTCGGGGATCGGAGAGACGTACCCGACGGCCGGCCGGCCACACCTTACGGTGAGCGGCCCCACTATCCCGCCGGGTGCAGCGCCTCGTCCGCCGGCCCGCGGCGCCAGCCGGTGAAGCGGACCACCAGGCCACCCCGGCTCGGTGAGCAGCAGTACGGCCCGGCGGACGCCTCCGCCGCCGGGTCCAGCGGGGCGACGCGGACCAGCCGCCACGGCTCGCCGGCCGCCCGGGCCCGCACGGTCAGCGCGTCGCCGGCCCGGCTGACCCGTACGCTCACCTCCCGCCCCGACCATTCCGGCACCGGGGCGACCGACCAGTCCGACAGCTCGTCGGTGACCACCGCGCCGACCTGCGGCCGACCGTCGCTGACCTCCACCCCGGCCTTGGTCCAGCGCCGGTCGTCCACCCGGACCAGCACCCCCGCCTGGTCGAACTGCGCGGCGTAGTCGAGCTGGAAGCTCACCTCCACGGCGGTGTCCAGCGGGAACGGCGCCAGCAGCGCGGACCCGTCGTCGTGCACGAAGCCGTAGCTGGTCCGGCGCCAGAAGTCGCTGCCCCCGCGCGGTTCGACCAGCAGGTCGGGACCGGAGGAGTCGGCCCGCTGCGGCGGGTTCAGCCAGCTGCCGGTGGACCAGTCGACGGCTACGGTGTCGGCGCTCATCCGGGCACCGTACCGGGCCGTACCGGTGGATCGTGGGTTTGCCCGCCGGCCGAACCGGAGAAGTAAACCGGACATGGGTGAGCGGTGGTATCAGGAGGCGGTCGTCTACTGCCTCGACGTCGACACGTTCGCGGACTCCAATGGCGACGGAGTGGGTGACTTCCGCGGCCTGATCGGCCGGCTGGACTATCTGGCCCGGCTGGGGGTGAACTGCCTCTGGCTGCATCCGATCCACCCGTCGCCCAACCGGGACGACGGCTACGACGTCACCGACTTCTACAACGTGAGCCCGAAGCTGGGCACCCTCGGCGACTTCGCCGAGCTGCTGCACCAGGCGAAGAACAAGGGCATCCACGTGATCATCGACCTGGTGGTCAACCACACCTCGGACGAACACCCGTGGTTCCAGTCGGCCCGCTCCTCGCCCGACTCGCCGTACCGCGACTGGTACGTCTGGAGCGACGAGGCGCCGCCGGACCGCCACCAGGGCATGGTGTTCCCGGGCGAGCAGAACGAGACGTGGAGCTACGACCGGACCGCGAAGGCCTGGTACTACCACCGCTTCTACAAGTTCCAGCCGGACCTCAACGCGGCCAACCCGGAGGTCCGGGCCGAGATCAAGAAGATCATGTCGTTCTGGCTCCAGCTCGGCGTCTCCGGGTTCCGGATGGACGCGGTGCCGTTCATCATCGAGCTGACCGAGCCGGGGAACCCGGACTCGCCGAAGGACCTGGAGTTCCTGACCGAGCTGCGTCAGCACGTGCAGTGGCGCCGGGGCGACGCGGTCCTGCTGGCCGAGGCGAACGTCGAGCCGGACCAGCTGCCGGTCTACTTCGGCGACAGCGGCGGCTCGGCCAACCGGATCCACATGCTCTTCGACTTCATGATGAACGGGCGCCTGATGCTGGCCCTGGCCCGGCAGGACCCGGAGCCGGTGATCGAGGCGCTGCGGGACACCCCGGCCCTGCCCGAGGGCGGGCAGTGGGCCACCTTCCTGCGCAACCACGACGAGATCGACCTGTCGCGGCTCACTGCCGAGCAGCGCAACCAGGTGTACGAGCAGTTCGGGCCGGACGAGAACATGCGGCTCTACGGCCGGGGCATCCGCCGCCGGCTGGCCCCGATGCTCGGCAACGACCGGCGCCGCATCGAGCTGGCGTATGCGCTCCAGTTCTCGCTGCGCGGCACGCCGGTGCTGCGCTACGGCGAGGAGATCGGCATGGGGGAGGACCTGTCGCTGCCGGGCCGGCAGGCGATCCGTACCCCGATGCAGTGGTCGTACCGGGAGAACGCCGGCTTCTCCACGGCGGACCCGGAGAAGCTGGTCCGGCCGGTGGTCGACAAGGGTGAGTACGGCTACCAGCGGGTCAACGTCACCGCCCAGCGCAAGGACCCCCGGTCGCTGCTGGGCTGGTTCGAGCGGATGATCCGTACGCTGCGGGAGGCCCCGGAGATCGGCTCGGGCTCGACCAGCCACATCGACGTGCCGATGCCGCCGGGCGTGCTCGCGCACCGGGCCGACGGACCGACCGGGACCATGGTCTTCCTGCACAACCTGGGCACCGAGGACGTCGAGGTCGACCTGAGCGTCCTCGCTCCGGAGGCGGACCTGCCGATCGACGTGCTCACCGACCGCAACTACGAGGATGTCGGCAAGCTGGACCGGCTCAAGCTCGCCGGTTACGGCTACCGGTGGATCCGCCTCTGCCGGGGCCAGCACGTCTGACTTCGCGACCGGGGTTAAGCTCCTTCGATCGAGCCCAAGTTACCGGGAGGTAATCATGTCGGAGGAGCCCCGCGTCGCCATCGTGACCGGAGCCGCGCGCGGCATCGGGGCGGCCACCGCCCGCCGGCTGGCCGCCGACGGCATGGCCGTCGCCGTGGTCGACATCGAGGAGTCGGCGACCAAGGAGACCGTCGACGCCATCGCCGCCGCCGGCGGCCGGGCCCTGGGGGTCGGCGCCGACGTCTCCGACCGGGCCCAGGTGGAGGCCGCCGTCGAGCGGGTCGCCGCCGAGCTGGGCGCGCCGACCGTGCTGGTCAACAACGCGGGTGTGCTCCGGGACAACCTGCTGTTCAAGATGACCGACGCCGACTGGGACACGGTCATGGGCGTGCACCTGCGCGGGGCGTTCCTGTTCAGCCAGGCCGCGCAGAAGCACATGGTCGAGCGGAAGTGGGGCCGGATCGTCAACCTCTCCAGCACCTCCGCGCTGGGCAACCGGGGCCAGGCGAACTACTCCGCCGCCAAGGCCGGCCTGCAGGGCTTCACCAAGACGCTGGCCATCGAGCTGGGCCCGTTCGGGGTGACCGTCAACGCGGTCGCGCCGGGCTTCATCGTCACCGACATGACCGCCGCCACCGCGGCCCGGATGAAGGTCGACTTCGAGGCGCTCCAGCAGCACGCCGCCGCCGAGATCCCGGTCCGCCGCACCGGCCGGCCCGAGGACATCGCCCACACCATCTCCTTCCTGGCCAGCGAGGGCGCCTCCTTCGTCTCCGGCCAGGTCATCTACGTCGCCGGCGGCCCCAAGGACTGACCCGCCGCCCGCCCCGCGAATCGGCCACTCTTTCCCGGAAAGAGTGGCCATTCCGCCTTCGAAGGCCACTCTTTCCGCGAAAGAGGCCGCGCCGGCGCGGGGCGCGCGGCGCGGGGCGCGGGGC